>NZ_CP109994.1:2102482-2402837 GCF_025947065.1 Flavobacterium sp. N1736 | reverse complement strand
AGATAATATTTGATAACGATTCTGCAATAGCATTTCTGCTTCCCGCAACCGGATCAATCAAAGCAGCAATAGGAGCGTGCCCAATAGAAGTTGCGATTCCTTCTTTTCCTAAATAATCCAGCGCCATAACACCAACATTATTCAAAGGCAATTGCAATGGTCCTGCATTTTGTTGTTTTGCTACTTTTCCACCAACGCAACGGTCAACCTTGTTTGTTAACCAGTCTTTTGAGGCAACAGCTTCTAAACGTAAAACGTCTTGTAAATATTTTTCGAAATCATTTGCTGAATAGGTAACATCAGCATATTTTCTATCGATAGTTTTATCAGTCATAACCGTTTTAGGAGAACTTCCGAAGAAATCTTCTAAAGCATAATCCATCGGTTTTGAACCATTTGATTTTGATTCGAAAGTAAAACGGTGATCTCCCGTTACATCTCCAACCTGATACATTGGCGAACGTTCCCTGTCGGCGATTCTTTGTAAAATATCAATATCTTTTTGACCAATCACCAATCCCATTCTTTCCTGAGATTCGTTACCAATAATTTCTTTTGCAGAAAGTGTTGGATCTCCAACAGGCAATTTATCCAAATCGATTAAACCACCCGTTTCTTCCACCAATTCCGAAAGACAGTTTAAGTGTCCTCCAGCTCCGTGATCGTGAATCGAAACAATTGGATTATTGTCGCTTTCTACTAAACCACGAATGGCATTTGCAGCACGTTTCTGCATTTCAGGATTCGAACGCTGGATCGCATTTAATTCAATTCCTGAACCAAAAGCTCCAGTATCTGCAGATGAAACCGCAGCTCCACCCATCCCGATTCTATAATTTTCTCCACCAAGAATTACGATTTTATCACCTTCTTGTGGTTTCTTTTTAATTGCCTGATCTAATTTTCCGTAACCAATTCCGCCTGCTTGCATGATTACTTTATCGTAACCAATTTTACGGTCGTTTTCCTGATGTTCGAAAGTTAAAACAGAACCTGTAATAAGCGGTTGACCAAATTTATTCCCAAAATCAGAAGCTCCGTTTGAAGCTTTGATCAAAATATCCATTGGAGTTTGGTACAACCATTTTCTTTCTGCAACAGCATTTTCCCATTTTCTGTCATCATTCAAACGAGAATATGAAGTCATGTAAACTGCTGTTCCAGCCAATGGCAAAGAACCTTGTCCTCCCGCTAAACGGTCACGAATTTCTCCTCCTGAACCTGTTGCAGCTCCGTTGAAAGGCTCAACTGTTGTTGGAAAATTGTGTGTTTCTGCTTTTAAAGATAAAACCGAATCAAATTCTTTTATCTCGTAATAATCAGGTTTGTCAGCTGTTTTTGGTGCAAATTGCTGCACTTTTGGTCCTTTTACAAAAGCAACGTTGTCTTTGTAAGCAGATACTATATCGTTAGGATTTTCCTGTGATGTTTTTTTGATTAATTTAAAAAGAGAAGTTTCTTTTTCTTCACCGTCAATTACAAAAGTTCCGTTGAAAATCTTGTGACGACAGTGTTCTGAATTTGCTTGTGAGAAAGCAAAAATCTCAGAATCGGTTAATTTTCTTCCTAGTTTTACAGCAAGATTGTCTAAATAATCAACTTCTTCCTGGCTTAAAGCCAAACCTTCTACTTTATTATATGTGGCAATATCATCGATTTCCAAAATTGGTTCCGGCTGAACATTAATTGTGAAAATCTCCTGATCTAATTGATTGAATTTTTGTGAAAGCATTGGATCAAAATCAGTAAAATCCTCCGCTGCCGGATGAAATTCTTCAATTCTGATAATGCCCGGAATACCCATATTTTGAGTGATTTCTACAGCATTTGTACTCCAAGGTGTGATCATTGTGGCACGTGGACCAACAAAAAAATCCGACAGCGCGGATTTTTCGATCTTATTAGAGTTGGCAAAAAGCCAGTTTAATTTTGAAATGTCTTGAGCCGAAATTTCGTTTTGCGTTTGTACTGCAAAAACAGTTTTGCTTTGGTTTTCAAAGAAATGGATCATTGTGATGTGTAGTTTGTTGTATTGAGGTGCAAATTTAGTGTAAATAAATAGTAAGCGCAAATTTGAAAACAAACTCTTTTAAACTTTTTGTTACAATGATGCAAAGGCGAAAAGCTTTTAGTTAAAGTAATGATTAATCGTAGTGTTTGTCATTTCGACGGAGGAGAAATCACACTAGAAACTCCGCAAACCGGATCGCCAATCTTTGTAGAGCTCCGTGTGTGATCTCTCCTCCGTCGAGATGACAAACTAGACGAAAGTATTCTTATGAAAATAAAAAAAATGCTCGCAAAGCCAACAAGGGACTTCACGAGCAAATTATGCTTCAATTTCTTATATCACTTATATGGTGAAAAAATATTAGTTGATTATGATCTTCTTAATTACAGTTTTTGAATCTGTAATGATTTGAACAACATAAATTCCTTTTGCAAGATGACTTACAGCAACTGCAGCATCTGTAGTATTTTGTTTTTCGAAAACTTTTTGTCCCGTAAACGAAATTATTTCAATAGAATAAGTAGTATCTAAATTGTCAAAACCAACATAGAAGTTACCATCAGAAGGATTTGGATAAATGGTAATTTCATCAGAATCTGAAATTTCTTCATCGATTGGTCTCGCAATTTTACTTGACAGATTATTACAAGTATCTGTTGTGTATGAATCCCATTGCGAGCTTAAATTGAAAGTTGTTGATGGAGAAGTTACAGTCGATTTTCTTCTTAAAGTAACATCTACGGCAAAGTTTGCAGTTCCGCCGCTAAAAGTTCCGATGATATCGATCAAAACACCATTTTTAAATAAACCTACAGCATCATTTCCGTTAAACATTAACTCCGTTCCGCTTGTCGAAATATTAGCAGCACTTGTAGAAAAACAAGTCGAAGAAATAGAACTGTTCACAATCACAAATTTACTTCCTGTCGCTAAAGTTCCGCTCAAAGCTAAACCTGTACTCCATGCACCCGCACCATTGGTTTGTTTTTTAATAGTATAAGCTGATAAACTAACAGAACTTCCGGTGTTGTTTGCAATTTCCAAAGCTTTATTATTTCCTGAACCTTCAATATATTCAGAGAAAAGCAAATCTGTTGCAGATCCGCCAGTTCCGCTGCTGTTTGTAGTTACGGCAATCGTGTTGCTTGACGCAGAAGCATTTCCGGCAGCATCTTTTGCCTTTACATAAATAGAATAACTTGTAGAAGCCGTTAAACCAGTTATCGTTGCTGATAATCCTGAAACAGTTGTTTTTAAAACACTATTTGCATAAACATCATAACCTGTAACACCCACATTATCTGTAGAACCTGTCCAGGCAACGGTAATAGAAGTCGCAGTTTTAGATGTTGAAGCTAAACTTGTTGGAGTTGTTGGTGCCTGAGTATCTCCGGATGGAGCAGTGCCGCCCCAAATTTGATTCACATATTCCGGATGATCGATATATGGATTTCTGTTATGCTGACGTCCGTAAACGGCATTATTTCTTGCAATTTCTCTGGCACTTACCGGATCCTGAGCATTCCAGGCTAAAAGCATATTTAAGAAAGCAGTTGTAAAAACTTTGTTGCTTGAACCGTCGAACATAGCGTATGAATATCCGGCAACAGTATTTTCGTAGCGCGTTGCAAAATAAAAGTACATTCTGGCAATATCACCTTTAAAAGCATTTACAGGTTCAAAAACAGTTCCTGAATATCCGGATACACCACTTGATCCCAATTTACTGCCGTTTTGAGATGTATAAGTTGCAGAACTTACGGTTCCATGTGGATAATTAGAACGCATTCCGTTTACTTTTCCGTCCGTTGGCGTAATAAAATGCGCATCGGCAACCATAGGCGATGCTTCATTAAATACAGATTGCGGAATAATGTGTTCTCTGTTATAACAATCGCCTTCTACAGAATAATTTCCACAGCGTTGTGTAGTTCCCGTTGTATAATTATAAGGATCTGTTCCTGACGGATTTTCAGAATACATGTCTAAAACAGATCCGTCATTTTCATAAAAATTATCTACATCCGACGTTTGGTACGTCGTATATAAACCTGCATATCCATTATCAGTATGACCTTTAATAATGTTGTACAATTGTGTTTTTAATGTATAACCGGTTCCGGTTGCCGTGTTGTAATAACCACTGGGAATCTGGGCAAAACTGACCGTAACTAGTAACAATAATAAGAAAGAGTAGATTTTTTTCATAAAAAATAGTGTAAGGTTTGGTTGAAAATGTTTGTTTTTAAGCTTTTTAATAAATTGATTATTAGAAGCTTAATTTAATAATTGTACCAAATCTACTACTTTTATAAATACGATAAGTTAAGCGATGTTTAAATTAAGAAATATTTTCTTACGGGTATATTTTTACCATGTAAGTTATATAAGTTCATTTTAGAAAGCATGTTGAATAGAGTTTCACTTGACCAATTAATAAAAGCTTAAATTATCTTACATCACTTATATGGTGAAGAGAACTTTGCGTCTTCGCGTCTTGGCGGCAAATCTTATTTTTTAGGAAACGCAGCACTCTGATAAGCGCCCAAATCCGGTGGAGACGTTCTTGTAACTCCAAGAATATCTAACGGAATTATATACGCCTGATTTCCTTTCGCGAAAGCGGAAGATGTATTATCGATATTGAATTTATTTAGATTGACATTATAAAACTTAGGATTTTCGTTTAGAATAATCTGATTATAATGTTCCGTATCTGTTTTAAACTGATAATCGGCATTTGTTGATGAACTGCTAAATTTTAATAAACAATTGTTTAATTGATATACAAATGCAGCATTTGCGTTTTTATTCAAATTAAATTCGTTGGTATTTGAACCATAAATAATGCAATTGTTGAAAGTTGCCTGAGTTAACGAATTTGTTTCCGGAGTTTCGCCCGCCAAACTGTTGCTTAAATTAACCGCAAATTGCGAACTGCTTTGCCAATTGTTGTAAAAAGTACAATGTGTAAAACTATAATTTCCGCCATAAACACAAGATAAACTTGCTAAACCAGAATAATTTATCACAATATTTTCGCCAACAATATGAGCGTTTTGAGCTAAAATTCCATATTCGGCACAATTGTAAATTTGTGTATTTTTAATTTGAAAAGTCGTTGCGTCCTGATTTTGAACCGATAAACCAATCGTTGCATTTTTTAAAGTTAAATGATTGATCGAATGGTTTGTACTTCCATTTGCCAGAATTATTGAACTCCATTGTCCGGGAACATCCGCATATTCAGGTTCTAAACGATCGCCTTCAAAAACAACTTCGTTTTCCAGTTTTTCGGTTGTCGAAACAGTTCCGTTAATTTGAAGAGAAGCTTTATTCGCTACAAAAAGTCCTGAATTGGCATGAAAATAAACCCTTGCACCGGCTTCAAAAGTTACCGTTTTATTTTCGGGAACACCTGCAAATCCATAAATAACATACGGTTTCTGCTTATTGAAAATCAATTCATTTCCGTTTACCGCGTCATTTTCATCCAAATAAAAACCATCAACCGATTTTCCGTCAATTTCAATTTTTTCCTTACTTCCGTCAGGATTTTGTTTGGGATAAAGAAAAACAGCATCCTGAATTAAAGTCACCAAAGCCACTTCCTGAAGATTTGCGCCGCCATCAAACTGAATTTCATCGGTATACAAAAAATCTGTTGGGTTTGCATCTGTAATATCAGCCGTAGTTTCTATAAAAATATACAAACTATCTTTGGCTAAAAGCGTAATATCCTTGAAGATTTTACCGTTATTTCCGTTCATTCCGTCAACCGTCATTCTGTATTTAGAATTCAGTCCTTTTTTAAGCTGAATCGTCGGAATCGAAATATCGTCTTTACTTTTATTGTACACTTTAAGTTGATACGTACTCGAACCAATGTTTTTAAAAACAGTATCTAAATAAACAGTATCTTTTGAAAACTTTAAATCTCCGGAACTTGCAACCGTATCAAAATCAGTTCGGCAAGAACTGGCAGTTAAAAGTATTCCGAAAATGAAAAATATAAAGTATTGACGCATTTGAATTGTTTTAATTTTTTTTGCCACAGATTAAAGGATTAAAATGATTTTTGCGCAATGCTAAAAAATAATCTGTGTTAATCTGTGAAATCTGTGGCAAAAAATAAATTTTCAGATACAAATTAAAAGGATTAAAAATGATTTTTTGCGCAATGCTAAAAAAATAATCTGTGCTAATCTGTGACCCGAGTGACAGCGAACGGGCAAAGCAAATCTGGGCAAATATTTTTTTATCGTTTTGTAAAAATAACAAAAAACTTACATGTTTGAAGATGATTTTAAATAATAGAATTGTATTTTATAATTTGTATCTCATCTTTTCTTTAATTTTACGATTCTAAAGTCCATTTTAATGAATTATACAAAAGAGCAAATCTTAGAGCGTTGCAATCAGTTTTCTAAAAACACCTTGATGGAAACGCTAAAAATAGAATATGTTGATGCAGGCGAAGATTTTTTAGTAGCCAAAATGCCTGTAAATCCAAGTGTTCATCAACCAATGGGACTTTTACACGGCGGTGCTTCGGTTGCTTTGGCAGAAAGTGTTGGCAGTGCGGCATCATTCTTTTTTATCAATCCAAAAGAACAGGAAGTACGCGGAATTGAAATTTCTGCAAATCATCTAAAAAGCATTCGCGAAGGCTGGGTTTTTGGCACCGCTCGGATTATACATAAGGGAAGAAGCCTTCATCTTTGGGAAATTAAAATTACGGATGAAGCCGGAAATCTGATTTCACTTTGCAAGCTCACGAATATGGTTTTAGATAAAAAAGCAATTTAATTATGAACGACTTTTTCTCAACCATACGAAAACATCAGGAGCAAAAATTACCATTTGTAATTTATTCGAAACCAAACTCGTCGGTTATTTTTGCTTTTTTACAGCAAGACGATATTTTGTATACAGTTACAGATTATAGCGAAAAAGGCTTTGTTTTTGCTTCTTTTGATGAAAAACAACTGATTTTAATTCCTGAAAAAGAATCAAAAATAATAAGCACGGAGCAAAGACAAATTAATTTCGATTTTATTGAAATTGAGGATGCAAACGTTGATTATGAAATTAAAAATCAATACGAAGATCTTGTAGAAAGAGGAATTGATGCGATTAAAAAAGAGGAATTCAAAAAAGTAGTTTTGTCCAGAAACGAAAAAGTTGATTTAACTGATTTTGATTTTGTCATTACTTTTCAGCGTTTGATTCATTTGTATCCAACTACTTTTTCCTATTGTTTTTTTCATCCCGAAATTGGACTTTGGATAGGAGCAACGCCGGAACAATTGCTTAAAGCAAACGGAAATGTTTTTGAAACTACCGCTTTGGCCGGAACTCAAAAAGCAAATTCGGAAGAAGAAATTCTCTGGCAGCAAAAAGAAAAAGACGAACAGCAATATGTTACTGATTTTATTGTAAAAAGACTGCGCGAAGTGGCTTCTTCGGTTGTTGTTACAGAGCCATATAGTATAAAAGCCGGATCGATCTGGCATATTAAAACCGATATTTCGGGTGTTTTAAATGACAATTCAACTCTTGAAGAAGTTATCGATACATTGCATCCAACACCTGCCGTTTGTGGCTTGCCAAAGAAAAAAGCAAAAGCGTTTATCATTGAAAACGAAAATTACGACCGAACCTTTTACACTGGTTTTCTGGGCGAATTAAACAGCAGTTTTGCGCATAAAACCGTAAGTTCTGATTTATTCGTAAATTTGCGCAGCATGCAAATTCAGGAAAAAAGCGCCGTTTTATACATGGGCTGCGGTATTACCAAAGAAAGTATTCCCGAAAATGAGTGGGAGGAAAGCGTGAACAAATCAATGACAATGAAACGAGTTTTGAATATAAAAAAGAATAGTAGTTGTTAAAAAAGTTTCAAGTTTCAGGTTTCAAGTTGACATCCAGAACGTGAAACTTGAAACAAAGAAAACTTGAAACAAAAAAACAAATTTTTAAGAAATGAAATTAGATATATTAGCCTTTGGCGCACACCCGGATGATGTAGAATTAGGTTGCGCAGGAACAATTTTGAAAGAAGTATCTTTAGGAAAAAAAGTAGGAATCGTTGATTTAACGCGTGGTGAATTAGGAACGCGCGGAACTGCAGAAACCAGAGATGAAGAAGCAAAAGCAGCAGCAAAAATATTAGGCGTTTTAGTACGTGAAAATTTAGAATTACGTGATGGTTTTTTTATAAATGACGAAAAACATCAGCTAGAAGTCATTAAAATGATTCGTAAATATAAACCTGAAATTGTATTATGCAACGCAGTCGACGATCGACATATCGATCACGGAAAAGGAAGTAAATTAGTTTCTGACGCTTGTTTTTTATCCGGATTAATTAAAATAGAAACTTCGGTTGATGGCGAAAAACAAGAAGCCTGGAGACCAAAAGTAATTTATCATTATATACAATGGAAAAATCTGGAACCTGATTTTGTAGTTGATATTACAGGTTTTGAACAAAAAAAGATAGAAGCCGTTATGGCATATAAAACCCAGTTTTATGACCCAAATTCAAAAGAACCTACAACGCCTATTACCAGTAAAAACTTTATGGAAAGCTTAAATTACCGCGCACAAGACTTAGGAAGGCTTGTTAACAAAGATTTTGCCGAAGGTTTTACTGTAGAAAGATGTTTGGCTGTCAATAGCTTAGGAGATTTGATGTAAAAAGATCAATATTTTTTCAATTTTTTATTTGCGGAAGTAAACATTAGTTGTATATTTGCAACCGCTAAGCAAAATGGTGGTTGTAGCTCAGCTGGTTAGAGTAGCGGTTTGTGGTGCCGCGGGTCGCCGGTTCGAACCCGGTCAGCCACCCAGAAATTTAAAGCCTTGAAGAAATTCAAGGCTTTTTTTGTGCAGTTAATTTTTTTTAGAAATGTCATTGCGAGGAACGAAGCAACCACACTAACAAAAAACACAAAGTTTGATTCAGCAAGTGAGGTTGCTTCGTTCCTCGCAATGACAAAAAAACAAATAAAAAAAGCACAACATTTAAGTTATGCTTTAGTGGGTTATTATATTTGGTTTGTTGTATTATCGAATCTCCTCAAAAGTAGTTCCTTGTTTAATATCTCCGGTTTTAAAACCTTTTTTAAACCAGTACATTCTTTGTTCTGATGTTCCGTGTGTAAATGAATCCGGAACAACCTGATTACTCATTTTGCTTTGAATGGCGTCGTCTCCAACAGCATTTGCAGCACTTAAAGCTTCGTCGATATCACCAGCTTCTATATATTGCTGATTATCATGAGCCCATACTCCGGCATAAAAATCGGCCTGTAGTTCTAAAGCTACCGAAAGTTTATTGGCTTCTGTCTCACTTTTTCCTTCTTGTTCCTGATGCATTTTGGCAGATGTTCCAAGCAAAGTTTGTACGTGATGCCCAATTTCATGCGCTATAACGTATGCAATAGCAAAGTCGCCGCCTTTGGCACCAAATTTTGTTTTAAGTTCTTCAAAGAAATCTAAATCCATATATACTTTTTGATCTCCCGGGCAGTAAAATGGTCCTGATGCAGAAGATGCTCCTCCACAAGCCGTTTGAACAGAACCTTTAAAAAGCACCAATTTTGGCTTTTTATAAGTCATTCCATGTTCTGTAAAAATCTTGTCCCAGGTATCTTCTGTTTTAGCTACAACAGTTTTTACAAAGTGACCCATTTCTTCATCTTCTTTACTTAACGGAGCTGCGGCTTCAGTTTGTTGTTGTCCACCTTGCATTTGTTCTAATACATTTCCGACAGTCTGGCCGGTTTCACCACCAAAAACATTTAGTAACAAAATAATTATACCAATGACTCCGCCTCCAAGGGCTACTTTTCCACCAGAAACACCTCTTCTGTCTTCAACATTGTCACTTTCTCTTGTTCCTCTCCATTTCATATTTTATTGTATTAAAAGTTATTATAAATTTTGATGTACGAATTTATATATTTTTTTGTAAAATATGTTGTATTAATAGTATTTACTTTTATTATTTTATCCACTTCGATAAAGCTTCCTCAACAGTTCCGCGAATGATTGGTTTTGAGATATAATCATTCATTCCCGCCGATATACATTTGTTTCGCTCATCTTTTTCAGCGCCCGCCGTAACAGCAATTATCGGAATATTTTTGCCTCTTAATGTACTTCTAATGGCTTTTGTGGCTTCATAACCGTTCATAATTGGCATTTGAATATCCATAAAAACCAAATCAGGATTGATGTTTTCGATTTGATTTACAGCTTCATAACCATTTTCACATTCAAAAATAATAGTGTTTAGGTTCAGGTTTTTTACAATAGTTTTTAATAGAAGCATGTTTACTTTATTATCTTCTACAATTAAAATGTTTAATTTTTTTTGATTCGAATAATAACTTAATGCATACTCAGGATTACTGTTTCTTAAAATATCCTTATACTTTTCATTGATACTTTTATGGCTGATATTCAAATTTAAATCAAAATAAAAAGTACTTCCCTGATTAATTTTACTGTCAAGCTGCAAACGGCTTTCCATTAAAGCCAGCAGCTGATTCGAAATGGTAAGCCCTAAACCGGTGCCTCCAAATTTTCGCGTTGTAGAACTATCTTCTTGCGAAAAAGCCTTAAATATTTTTTTCTGATTTTGTTCTAATATTCCAATTCCCGTATCTACAACTGCAAAACGAAGCATGTAATTTTCTTCCGATTTTTTTTCGAGTACAGAAACATTCAGCTTTATAGAACCTTCATTGGTGAATTTTATGGCGTTTGATAAAAGATTGATCAAAATTTGTTTCAATCGCACAATATCTGTCCAGATATATTTAGGAACATTTGGATCGACATTTAATTCAAGATCAAGATTTTTTTGGTTTGATTCAAAAATAATCAGATCAAATATTTGTCCCAGTATTTTTTGAATGTCATACAAATCAATAAAAAGCTCCAGTTTTCCGGCTTCAATTTTAGAAAAATCCAAAATATCATTGATGATCTCAAGTAAAGAATGTGCCGATTGATTTATGGTTGTCATGTATTTTTCCTGAATTTCTTCAAGATTTGTTTTCATGAGCAAATGCGTAAAACCAATAATTCCGTTTAACGGAGTTCGAATTTCGTGCGACATATTAGCCAGGAAATCCGATTTAGATTTATTCGCTGCTTCTGCTAATTCTTTGGCTTTTATCGCATCTTCACTTTCCTTGATTTTTGCCTGATTTCTATTTCGGTCTAAAGCCGATGAAATGTTATTGGCGAGCGTTTGAAAAATATAAATTTCATCATCAGACCATTTTCTTTCTCTCGTACAATCATCAAAACCTATAAATCCTGAAAAAATATTATTGGCGTACAAAGGCAAAATCAAAATTGATTTAATATCATTTGAGACCAATAAATTTTTAAAAAAAGTGTTTTCCAGATTTCGCGTTAATGTGCTTAAAACCTTTTTGTTTTGAGAATGCCAAATGATTTCTTTTAAATTTTCTTCTGTAAAGTGCTGTAATTTAGTTATTTGTTTTTCGATTCCCTCTCTTGTCCATTTGTATTTCTGGCTGATCGTATTGGTTTCAAAATCTTTTTCGTAGTAAAAAATATGATCAACTTTTGATGCTTTTCCGATAATTTCATACGTTTCCTGAAACATTTTCTGCGGACTTTTGCTCAATAAAAACTTTTCGGTACAAAGCGCCAATGCCGATAATAATTCACTTTTCAGTTCCAGTTTTTTCTCGGCTTTAAGCCTCATTTGCGATGAAATTGCCAATGAAATCACATCTGAAATTGTTCGGGCATAATTTATATCCTCGTTATCCCATTCTCTTTTTTCTTCGGTACTTTCAAAACACGCAACCCCTGCCAATTGTCCGTTTAGAAAAATAGGAACATCCAGCATTGATTTTATTTTGTTTTTGATAAAATATACTTGCTGAAATTCTGATGTTTCCAGTTTATTAAATACATCCGAAGCGTTGATAATCGCTTTGTTTTTTAGCGTTTCAAAGTAAATTGGATACGATTCTTTATCCAGAATATTTTTATCATTCAGGCTTTGATTATCGCGGCTAAATAAGTTTCGGCATGTAATAGTATCATTAGAATATTTCCAGAAACTTACCCGGTTTGTTCTAGAAACTGTTGCGGCTTCCTGAATAATATAATCGATTACGGTTTGTAAATCACTGTAACCACGAAAATCTGTTGTCGATAATTTTTTTGTCGAATTGTTGTACGATTCGATTTTCTCGAGGCGTCTTTTCTTCTCATTTTCGATATTTTTTATCTCCGTAATATCTCTTGCAATACCCGCATAACCAGTCGTTTCGCCCAAATCATTTTTACGAATAATAACCTTTTGCGAAATCCATAATTCTTCGCCGGTTTTCTTTATAACCGGAATTTCAATGGTAGGATAATTAAGTTCATTTTGCTCTAAATTCTCATAAAAATCAACCGCATTTTTGATGTAATCTTCATGAATAAAATTAGAATAATGATGCGAAATAACTTCTCCTTCAGAATAACCAAGAATCGAATACCCAAACTCGTTTATAAAAGTAAAATAACCATCAACATTTATTTCAAAAATAATATCAGTTGCCGTCTGAATCAGATTTTTATATTGATCCTGAACAATGATTTGCTCCGTAACGTCCTGACCAATACTGATTATTAAATCATTCGAAAACTTTTTATCTTTCCATTGAATGTATTTGAATTCGCCGTTTTTACTCTTTAATTTTCGAATATATAATTTATTGTCTATATATGTTTTATGATAATTTTCTCTGATAAATTCCGGATCTTCTGTTAATTTCCAAAACTCCATTGCCATAACTTCATCCGGCGAATATCCCAAAATGGTGGTGATGGTTTCGCTGCTAAATAATACTTCGCCTTTTCTGTTTGTGGCAATAGTTAATGAATTTCCTTTATGAACAATTTCGTTTGTAAACCTGAAATTATCACGATTGTTTAATAAAACAGCATAATTTACATGATTGATGATAAAAACAATAATGCAGAAATTGATCAATAAAATAGAAGATTTTATTGGAACTAAATGGAATACGACGGTTATAAGTAAATACAAAAATACAGCTCCAACAAAAAACCAGTATACTTTTATGGGTTTTAAAATGCTGTAAGAGAAGAAAAACGAGAGTAAAAAAGTAATAATCGGGATAACATCATTTGGCAGAAATATAATGTTACGGGCAACATAAGAGAAATAAATGAAGAAAAAGAAAATGAAAATTTTCTGGGTCCGATCGCGTAAGAATTTAATTCTATCTGTAATCAAATAAAGCAGTAAAACAGAAATACCAATAACTACATTAAAAAATAATAAACTTCTTGGCCGAATTTTAAATATTTCATTGATAATTTCGATAACAATGATTGCAATACCAAAAAACAAAGCATACAATTGATATTCCCGATGGGCGGTTTCGCTTTCCAGTTTTTTCTCGATGAAATAACCAATTTTTGCTTTAATTCTAAAAAACTGATAAATCAATAAACTTACAAAACCAAATAATGATAATCCTAGAATAATAAGTTTAGGATTGTTATAGAATATAATATCTGATTGAAATATAAACCAATTTGAAACGATCGATTTTAAGGCATCACCAAAATTGGCGACGCCTAAAATCGATGGCTTATAAAAACTATAGTTTTCTACCATAGTATTTTGGGGTATGTTTGGTTTAGTTATAGCATTTTAGAATTTTCTAAAAAGAGTAGGTCAGGCTCTTTTTTTTACAGAATCTTCTGTTTTATTCTGAATCAGATCCGATAGAATCGATTGAGTCGTCTTCGTCAATATTTAATATAGCACTATATATAGCGTATTTTACAGAATATGTAATAGGAATTGTAAATACAATACCAATACAACAGCCAATAAAACCAATAGCAGAACCAACGCCGGCTACAAAAAGCAATAAGATTATAACAAATGGTTGTTTGCTAACTAAAATTATGCTTGATTTTATAGCGTCAATAGCGTTTAAATTTCCAAAAATGATAAGCGGTATTGTTAAACATGTAAATACATTTATTAGAAGAGCAATAATAGTATCTACCAAAATGATCCCAACTAAGTTGAAAGCAACTGAAATTAAACCACTTGTTAATGAAATTAGCAGCGCAGCAATAAAAAGCTGTCCGAAATAACGTGAAGTATAATAGCTGAAAATGGTAGAAACATTAAACTCTTCGTCTCTGTCAGCAGAATATGCCATTTTTAAAAATCCCGCGGTAAACGGACTAAAAATTGCGGCTATAAAGGCAAGAGCCAAGCTGTAAATAGCTAATACGGAACTTGTTGTTTGCTCGTTTTGAAGACTTTTTATGAAATCTTCGTTAAAATATTGGATGCCAAATATCGCAGCAAAAATACCGCCACCAAGAAAAATCGCTAAAATTGAAAATACCAATAGTATTAATCCGGCGTAAAGCGCAATTTTTTTGTAGTTTTCAAAAGCATGGTTAAAAACATTAGAAAAGTCTAAGGAATAGCCATTAATTTTAATGTCCTCAATTTGATCAAGTGTAGATTTCATTTTTTTAGTAGAATTGTTTTATATTCTGTGGTATTTAATTATTATTTAATCGTAAATATAATATTTTTAATTAAATCCTTATAAAAATCTACAAAACATTACGAAATTGTCTCAGTATTTATATCCAGTCTAATAAGCGCTTAATAGAAGCCAATTTATCTTTGTAAGGCGCGTAACGCATGGGCAAATCGATCCAATTGCCTTTTTTGACAATTCCTTTATGATGCGAAAAAATATCAAAACTCAACTTACCGTGATAAGCACCAATTCCGCTATGTCCAACTCCGCCAAAAGGCAGTCTTTTATTAGAAAAATGCACAATCGTGTCATTAATGCAACCGCCTCCAAAAGAGTAAGTTGCGATTAATTTTTTGGCAAATGATTTATTATCGCTAAAAATATAAAATGCAAGAGGTTTCTCATATCGGCTCACGACATTTTTAATATCGGTTTCTGTTTCATAAGTAAGAATTGGTAAAATAGGACCGAAGATTTCTTCTTTCATAACCAGACTATCCAAACTTGGTTCTTCAAGAAGTGTTGGAGCAATATAAAATTTGTTGGCATCTGTTTCTCCTCCAAAAATTATTTTTTCAGATTCAAGCATATTTGCTAGCCTTAACCAGTTTTTAGTATTTATGATTCGGGCAAAATCCGGCGATTTTTCCATCTTTTTTCCATACGCTTTTGTCATTTCTTCCATCATGAAAGTGATGAAATTGATTTTCATATTTTTCTGAATCAAAATATAATCCGGTGCAATGCAGGTTTGACCGGCATTTATAAATTTCCCCCAGACAATGCGTTTTGCGGCTAATTTTAAATCGGCAGTTTCGTCAATAATACAAGGGTTTTTTCCGCCTAATTCGAGCGTAACCGGTGTTAAGTTTTCAGCAGCAGCTTTGGCGATGATTTTTCCAACGGCGGCACTTCCTGTAAAGAAAATATAATCCCAGCGTTTTGCCAACAAATTATTTGAAACCTCGACTCCGCCTTCTACAACTTCAACATGTTTGATGTGAAAGGTTTTTTCAATAATTTTAGAAATTATGGCAGATGTATGGGGTGTAAGTTCAGAAGGTTTTAAAACCACTCTGTTTCCCGCTGCAACTGCAGAAATTAACGGACACAAAGCAAGCTGAAAAGGATAATTCCACGGAGCAATTACCAAAACTTTTCCGTAAGGTTCTTTGTAAATATAATCGCTGGAAGGAAAGTTGAGAAGGGAAGGAAAAACGCGTCTTGGTTTTGCCCATTTATAAATGTTTTTGATCGTGTCTTTTAGTTCCGAAATAACATAGTTTGTCTCGGTAAGTACAGCTTCAAATTCAGGCTTTTTAAAATCATCATATAACGCTTTTACAATTAAATCTTCGCTTTTTTGAATGTTATATAATAATTTTTTCAGCGTTTCTTTTCGGTATCCGATATCATTTTTATAGTCCATTTTGCGATCAGCTTGTTTTTTTGTCTCTGCAAGTTAATCGATAAAATTTAAAAAAATAAGAAAATAATCATAAAATCATAAAGCATTCCAAATGGTTTCGTCCGGAGTTGGTGCAATAATCGTAATATTTTCTTTAGACACAGGATGTATAAAAACTAATTTTCTGGCATGAAGATGAATTCCGCCATCGGGATTACTTCTGTCAAAACCATATTTTAAATCCCCTTTTATAGGAGAACCAATTGCCGATAACTGCGCACGAATTTGGTGATGACGCCCTGTATGCAAATTGATTTCAAGCGCCACATAATTTTGAAGTTCTTTAAAAACAGTATAATCCAAACTGGCAATTTTACTATCCGGAACCTCTTTTAAATGTGCTTTTGAAGTATTATTTTTTTCGTTTCTTTTAAGATAATGAACCAATTTGGCAGTTGTTTCCTGAGGTTTATTCTTGACAACTGCCCAATAGGTTTTTTGCGTTTCGCGATTACTGAACAATTCATTCATTCGCGTTAAAGCTTTACTTGTTCTGGCAAAAACCACGATTCCGGTTGTAGGTCGGTCCAAACGATGAATTACACCCAAAAAAACGTCGCCAGGTTTATTGTATTTGTCTTTAATGTATTCTTTTACAACATCAGATAAAGGTTTATCACCCGTTTTATCACCCTGCACAATATCGCCTACACGCTTATTAACCACAATAATATGATTGTCTTCGTGTAATATTTGAAGATTATTTTTATCTGAGATAATTTTCATTTTAGACTGGCTGGGGATTTGAAATTTTAGATTTCTGATTTGAGATTGAAAGAAATTTGGCTAAAGCCATTATCGTGATATTAAAATATTCCTCCGGCTAAAGCAGGAGGCTAGTCAATTTTAAAACCTTAGAACCTTTGTTACTTTGCATCTTTGAACCTTAGTAACTTAAAAAATTAATACTGTTCATTAGAATTAGGAAAATCACTAGACTTTACATCTGCAGCATATTGACCAATTGCTTTTGTCATTTCTTCGTATAAATTTAAGTAACGACGTAAAAAACGCGGACTAAATTCGTTGTTCATTCCTAACATGTCGTGAATAACTAAAACTTGTCCGTCAACGCCGCCGCCGGCACCAATTCCTATAACCGGAATCGAAATACTTTTCGCTACTTTTTCTGCTAAATCTGCGGGGATTTTTTCAAGAACAATACCAAAACAGCCAATTTTTTCCAGCAATTTAGCATCTTCAATTAATTTTTCTGCTTCTTCTTCCTCTTTTGCGCGAACGCTGTAAGTTCCAAATTTATAGATCGATTGTGGCGTTAAACCCAAGTGACCCATAACCGGAATTCCTGCGTTTAATATTTTTTTGATAGATTCTTTAATTTCTTTTCCGCCTTCCAGTTTTACCGCATGTCCGCCGCTTTCTTTCATGATTCTGATCGCAGAACGCAAAGCTTCTTTAGGATCTGACTGGTAACTTCCAAAAGGTAAATCAACTACAACCAAAGCTCTTTCGATAGCACGAACTACAGATGAAGCATGGTAAATCATTTGGTCTAAAGTAATTGGCAAAGTCGTTTCGTGTCCCGCCATAACATTTGAAGCTGAATCTCCAACCAAAATCACGTCGACTCCGGCAGTATCAACAATCTTCGCCATTGTATAATCGTAAGCCGTAAGCATTGAGATTTTCTCTCCGTTGCTTTTCATTTCGATTAACGACTTTGTAGTGATTCTTTTATAATCTTTTTTTGCTACTGACATTTTGTTTTTTATTTTTTTTGAAGATGTAAAAGTATTGAATAATTATAGATTGAAATCAGCAATAGAAGATTATTTCAACAAAAAGGAGCTTTCCGTCTTTGAATTCTATTCTAAACTCGCTGTCTTCTAATTGTAGAGAATAGGAATGTGGTGCTTTTATAGAAGCTGATATATAGGTGCCGTATTTTTCGATAAATGCTTTTTCAGATAATGAACTGTCTAAAACCGAATTAGCATTTAAAATAAGTTTGTTGTTTTCATTAATGAAAACCTTAATGATTTCAACATTATTTTGTTTTTCATCTACAGAAGCTTCAAGATCTGGATAATAATAAAATAAATCGCTTAAATACAGGCCGCATTCATCGCTAATAGATGCCTTTTTTATAGGATTTCCAAAGGTTTTTACTAAATCTTTTTGAGTAAGAAACAAAGATTTTGTTTTTATACCTTTCAAAACAAACTCGGCTTTTTTAGAAAAAGCAACAATTTCTTCCGGTTTTTTATGTTTGGCTAATCCTTTGGCAATAGCCATATTCATTTCAGTATCAGCAATTAATTTAGGATCGTTTAATTGTTTTACAACCTCATAATATCTTTGATAAGCCGGAGCTAATTTTGAGTTTTCGCTATTCCACGCCAGTTCTACAATTCTTTCGGCAACAGTTTTTCTGTCTGCAATTGCATCGGGACTTAATTTATCAAATTCTTTTAATAAAGCATCAAAATCAGGTCTTTTACCAATGAATTTTCTCAGCGTATATTTGGCATATTCGGCGTCAAAATTACCATTTATATTGACCCATTCGTCTTGATTTTTAGGAAGATAATTTACCGCAACCGGATCTCCTGTAAACAAAATTTCTTTAATTTTTGAGTTTTTATCCGGCAATGCTCTTGCTTTTAAACCAGCAGCTAAAACAAAAAGATGATTTCCGCCATAATAATTATCACCGCCTGCCAAAATGGGATTTTCTTTATCTGCAACTTTAATGTCGGCAGCATTTAATCGTGTTGCAACAAACTTTTCGGGAATATAACCTTCTGATAAATTATCGGCTTTTACTTTATACCAGCCATTTTTGCTTTCAGATAATAACTGAACTTCGGCACCATATTTAAAATATCCTAAAAATTCAGCAGAAGTATTTGTCGAAGTATACAATCGCGTATCTGAATTAAGGAAATAACGTTCTTGTGAATGTAATAAAACAGAGCAGAATAAAATTGCTATAAGAAAGTAGTGTTTTTTCATCAAGTATTTTTTGGAAGAGATTTTTTTGCCACAGATTAAAAGATTTAAAAAGATTTTTAATTGCGCTATGTTGAAATTTTTATCGGCGCTAATCCTTTAATCTGTAGCAAAACAAATTAGGCAAACTTATTTTTAGCAATCCGCCATATTTACGGCAATTGCAAGTCCGCCTTCAGAAGTTTCTTTGTATTTTGAGTTCATATCTTTTGCCGTTTGCCACATTGTATTGATGACTTTATCAAGAGGAACTTTTGCGTTTTTCGAATCAGTTTCTAAGGCAAGTTCGGCAGCATTTATGGCTTTTATCGCGCCCATTGTATTACGTTCAATACACGGAATTTGCACCAAACCGCCAATTGGGTCGCAGGTTAAACCAAGATGATGTTCCATTGCAATTTCGGCAGCCATTAAAACCTGAGCAGGAGACCCGCCCATTAATTCGCAAAGTGCCGCAGCAGCCATTGATGACGAAACACCAATTTCCGCCTGACAACCGCCCATTGCTGCAGAAATAGTAGCTCCTTTTTTGAAAATACTTCCAATTTCTCCGGCAACCAATAAAAATTGTTTGATTTCTTTTTCGCCTGCGTCGTGGTTTTCAATCACTAAATAATACATCAAAACTGCGGGAATCACACCTGCGCTTCCGTTTGTAGGCGCAGTAACGACACGACCTAAAGACGCATTTACTTCATTTACGGCAAGTGCAAAACAGCTTACCCATTTTAAGATCTGTCGAAACTTTACTTCGGTTTTTCTGATTTCTTCCAGCCACGTTTGCGGATTTGAATAATTAGATAAACCAATTAAATTTTGATGCATATCAAAAGCTCGTCTGCGTACATTTAAACCACCGGGAAGAATTCCTCCGGTATGACAGCCAATATACATGCATTCTAACATTGTGTTCCAAATACGCATTAATTCGGAGTGAATTTCTGCTTCGGGACGCATCGATTTTTCGTTCTCATAAACAATTTCTGAGATCGATTTGTTTTCTGAAACCGTATAATTTAAAAGCTCAACAGCATTTTGAATCGGAAACGGAAATGCACATTTTATTTCCTCTTTTATTTTGGCATTGGTGCGTTCTTCTTTTACTACAAAACCTCCTCCAATAGAATAAAAAGTAGATTCATATTCAGAATCGTCAGTTTTATAAGCTGTAAATTTCAAGCCATTTGCATGGAAAGGAAGAAAGTCTTTATTGAAAACAATGTCCTGAAGAAAGTAAAACGGAATGGTGATTTGGTTGCCCAAAACGATTTCATTTTTGGTTTCAATCAATTTTATGATTCCTGCAATATCATCGATTGGAATATATTCAGGATCCTGACCGCTTAAACCCAGCATAACCGCCAAATCTGTAGCGTGACCTTTTCCTGTTAAGGATAGCGAACCGTATAAATCGACCTTGACTCTGGTAATCTGGTCTAAAATAGACTCGTCTTTTAACTCTTCTAAAAAACGTTCTGCAGCGCGCCAGGGTCCTAATGTGTGGGAACTAGACGGGCCAACACCAATTTTAAGCATATCAAAAACAGAGATACATTCTTCCATTGTTCAATTTTTATTAAGACAAAGATAATTGAATAATGCAATGAACTTTATTTTTTAATTGTTAATGTTGCGGTTTTGTTAAAAAAGGTATTAAATTTTAATAATTTGACAATGAAATAAATTTAATTACTTAATATGCGGTTTTCGTAAAGACTTCGCGTTTTTTTTAGGTATTTTTGTGATGAAGCAATTACTAAAAAAATCCGTTTTTTTGATTTCTGAATAAATCGGATGAATAATACTTCTGAGATTGTATTTTGTTTTTGAAGCTCTTTTTACGAAAAAAGAAAATACCACAAAGAAGATAAAATTACATTATGATAGAATTTTTCAAGCATTTTTTACAAGAATTCGAATTACCGCTTAACAATCCAGTATTAATTTTTTCGTTGATACTTTTCATTATTCTGCTGTCTCCAATTTTACTTAAAAAAATAAATATTCCCGGCATTATTGGTCTTATAATTTCCGGCGTAATCATTGGTCCTCACGGACTTAATATTCTTGCCAAAAACTCAGCAGTTGATTTATTTTCAACTATCGGGCTTTTGTACATCATGTTTATTGCGGGTTTAGAACTCGACATGAATGAGTTTAAAGCCAATAGAAATAAGAGTTTATTGTTCGGTTTTTTTACCTTTATTTTCCCGTTATCGATTGGGTTTCCGGTTTGTCATTATTTGCTGCAATACGATTTTAACGCCAGTTTTTTAACAGCAAGTATGTTTGCAACGCACACTTTGGTGGCATATCCAATTGTGAGTAAATTAGGAATCGCTAAAAACCAAGCAGTTGCCATAACCGTTGGCGGAACTATTTTAACCGATACGGCTGTTTTGATTATTCTTGCCGTAATTATGGGAAGCAGTCAGGGAAATTTAAATCAGGCTTTTTGGATAAAATTAGGCGTTTCACTGGCGATTTTCTCGGCGATTATGTTTTTGGTCATTCCAAGAGTTGCAAAATGGTTTTTTAAGAAGCTTGAAAGCGAAAAACACGCACATTATATCTTTGTACTTTCGGTGGTTTTCTTTGCGGCATTTTTAGCGCAGGTAGCTGGAGTAGAGCCTATTATTGGCGCATTCGTTGCCGGTTTGGCATTGAATCCGTTAATCCCGCAATCATCGGCTTTAATGAACAGAATTGAGTTTATTGGTAATTCATTATTTATACCTTTTTTCCTGATTTCTGTGGGAATGCTGGTTGATATTAGTGTGATTCTAAGCGGTCCAACTGCCTTAATTGTTGCCGGAACTTTGAGTGTTGTGGCTATTTTTGGAAAATGGTTTGCGGCCTTTTTTACTCAAATTGTGTTTAAATATACAAAGACCGAAAGGCAGCTTATTTTTGGATTAAGCAGTGCGCATGCTGCGGCAACTCTGGCTGTAATTTTGGTTGGTTTTAAAGCAAAAATATTAGACGAAAACATCTTAAACGGAACTATTATTTTAATTCTGATTACGTGTATTGTGGCATCTTTTGCGACTGAAAAAGCGGCTAAAAAAATTGCCATTTGCGAAGAAGAAGTTTCGCATGAAGATACAAACAGAGATCATATTTTAGAAGAACATATTTTAATTCCATTGGCAAAAACTTCTGCGACAGCAAGTTTACTGGATTTTGCACTTTTGATAAAAGATAAAAAATCAACCAATCCGGTGACGTTATTAACGATTGTTCCGAATAACGATCAGGCTGAAAAAAATATTTTAAGATATAGAAAAGCCGTTGATAAATTTGTCATTCAGGGTTCAGCATCAGAAGTAAAAATCAATACAATTGCCAGAATAGATCATAATCCGGCGAGTGGAATTGCGAGAACTTCAAAAGAAATCATGTCAGATATTGTGATTGTAGGCTGGCCGAGAAAAACAGGTTTTCTGGATAAAATTTTCGGTGAAAATGTAGATTCAATTATTAATAATGTTGACAAAAGTTTATTTATCTGTCGTTTTGAAAGACCTTTTATAGAAGAAAAAAGATTGGTATTTATTTGTCCGCCTTTTTCAGAAAGAGGAGTTGGGTTTCAGCTTTTGCTTCAAAAAATTTGTAGATTGTCGCAAGAATTAAGTATTCCGATTATGATTTATGCGGAATATAAAACGCATCAGTCTATTTCGCAAATTGCACTTAATTTGAAGCTAAATGCAAAATTAGGTTTCAAAAGTATTTTAAATTGGGATGATTTTGAAGCTATTTCAGATGAGATTCGTCCAACGGATTTAATTGCTTTTAATTTATCGAGAAAAGGCTCTGTTTCGTATCAATCAATATTTGATAAATTACCTCAGAAATTCGAAAAATCATTTGCAGATAACAATCTGATTTTGGTTTATCCGCAAGACGATAATAAAGTAACTTCTATGGATGCTTACGAAGATTTTACCGCAACGCCATTAACAAAAGGCCTTGAAGCCATTGAACAAATTGGTAGAGGTTTAGGAAGTATTTTGAAGAAAGGGTAATTAAAAAATATTTTTTGTAGTGAGATTGCTTTGTTCCTCGCAATGACTTTGACAAACCCGACAGGTTTTTAAAACCTGTCGGGTTTATTGCGTACATCTTTGCGAGAAATCGCTTAAATGAACGGTATTATTTTCTCTCTGATACCAGTCATTATACACCAATTCTACTTTATCTACCGTAAATTCTCCAAAATTATAATCACGATATTTCTCTGTAATTTCAATTAATTTTTTTGAATTTTGAAGTTTTTCCTGAAAGCGCATTACCGTCGAATGTGCCGTTGCAATAGTATAACGACTATCAATACTTTGCTGTAAAGCCGATTTTTTAAAGTTATTGCGAAGTTTGTTTCGTAAATTATTCAAGCTTTCATCAGCAGGAAAACCCTGAATCATTAGGGCAGAAGGTGAAGCTGTAACGCCTCGAAATGCAATTTTAATTTTTCCTGAGCCAACTAGACTTTCCTGAATGATTTTGATATAATCTTCGATAGAAATTTTATCCAAAGTAAAACCTTCATAACACGAAATAATCGACATTACCGTAATATGAATATCAGAATTGGGATAATAATATTGTTCCGGTTCAAGCGCTTTTAATTCATCTAAAAACAACTGAATACTGGCTTTTATTTTCTCGCTTGGGCGAATGAGTAACGTAATACCAAAACGTGAATCTGATTGATCATTAATCTGTGAATCTAAATTATAATTTCCTGCTAAAATAACGTCTTTAGATTTTTTATAAAGTTGATTGTAATGTTCGGTTAAATTCATTGAAAATTATTTCTTTTTCGCTTTTTCCAGATTTTCTTTTACTCTGAATTTTACAATTTTGGTGATTAAATCATAAGGCATTGGTTTATCCAAAGGAAATTGAACAGAACCTTTTCCGGATTTATATTTCGAAAGTTCGTTTTTAAATTCTTCATGACCGCTTGGCAACGCATAAAGACCAATATGATTTTTAAAAGCGGCAAAATAAACCACAATTCCGTTTTGGTCAAAAGCCGGCATCGAATAACTGATTTTTTCTTTGGCATCCGGAGCAGCTTTTTGAATTGTTGCTCTTATTTTCTCGAGAATTTCTTGAACTTCATTCGGAAATCCGCCAATGTATTCATTAATATTTTCAGGTTTTTTGGTATCCATGTTTTTTTTTGTTTCAGGTTTCAGGTTTCAAGTTTCAGGTTTCAGGTTTCAAGTTTCAGGTTTCAAGTTTCAGGTTTCAAGTTTCAGGTTTCAAGTTTCAGGTTTCAAGTTTCAGGTTTCAAGTTTCAAGTTTCAGGTTTCAAGTTTCAAGTTTCAAGTTTCAGGTTTCAGGTTTCAGGTTTAGCTCCGCATAGAACTTGAAACTTGAAACAAAACAAACTTGAAACAAAAACAACTTTAAACTTGAAACCTTTTCTTTACGCCAATCCTTTTGGAAATCTGTCTAAAACGAGATTCAGTAAAATACGATGTTCTAAATATGCTTTTGCTCCGGCTAAAACCAGTGTAAAACCTTCGGTAGAATTTCGAACCTGATCAATTATTTTATCGGCATCGCCTTTTAAACCAGAATTGGTTATGCTTACAAAAGTTTCATTTTCGTTTAAAGGCGTAAAAATCCATTCGACTAAAGTAGTTTCATCAGGATCTCCCCATTCAATAACAATTTTTTTGTTTTCCTGTAGAACATGAGTTGTAACCGTAAGCGAAAAACCATACATTTCCCAAGTCCATTCGGTTTTTTTATCTTGTTCCAGTTTTCCGGAACCTTTTGTAAACCAAAATTTACTTGTAATTTCCGGATCAATAAAAGCCTGAAAAACTTCTGAAACAGGTTTTCTAATCAGCATTTCAGCTTTTGCGAATTTATTATTTTCTGTTTTCATTTTTATGAGTGAAATGTTTTAGTTGTAAAAGTAAATTGTAAAAAGTAAATTGTAAAATGTAAAATGTAAAATGTCAATAAAGTTTAATTTGTCAGAAATGACAAAACTGGCGTATAACTTGAAACTTGAAACAAAAAAACTTGAAACAAGTTTTCCAAACCCCTAATTTAAGAAAGAAATTTCAATTACTTTAATAAAAAAATCCATACAAGTTTTGCCTGCATGGATTTTCAAATTCTAAAATATATTTTTATTCCCTTATAGTAGTTTTATCATTCAGCGCCATTTCGGCAATTTCGTCTTTGCGTTTAAAGCTCACACCTTTGTGCTGTTGCATGTATTTAATAAGATCATTTGCAGCTTTTACCATTTGTGGAGTTCCGCCAATACGATCATGAAAACTAATAGACATTTGTCGGCGTTGTGTTTCACTTTCGGCATACAATTGGTCAAATTCCATTTTAACCTGCTGTAAAAATTGATCAGCCGAAAAGTTTTTACCTTCAATCAAAACAATATCATTATTACGAATTGTATACGGAACAACGGCAAAGTCCTTGTTTTTTACCTGAATAATGAAAGGCTCATCCCGACTTAAATCATCAATATGATATTTAAAACCAAGCTCCTGCAAGATGTTAAGTGTATTTGTTCCGCGACGTAACCAATTGGCATTATAACCAATAGCAGTAAAACCCGTTACATTTTTGATGGCATCAACACCATCTTTTATAAATTTCTTTTCCTCCTCATACGGCATTGTATATTGCGTACTCCAATTCATACCGTGTGCTGCGGCTTCGTGACCACGCTGTACAATTTCTTTTGCCAGTTCGGGGTTTTTCAAAACAGCAGATCCAACCATGTGCGAGGTTACTTTTACGCCTAGTTTATCCCAATTGTCTAACATTCTTGGAATTCCTTCTTTATAGCCGTAATTGTACCAGGTTGCGGCAGGAAGATCGATATAGCCTTTTTGTATATTTTGAGGAAACGGACTTTCGGCATTATCAGGTTGTCCGCCCGCTTCAAACTGCATCGAAATCGAAACCACTAATCTCGATCCATCAGCCCATTTTGTTTTTGGCGGAGATAAAAAAGAATCTGTTTTTGATACTTCTGCAAATGTTTCTATTGGATTCATCATACCGACCATTCCAATAATTCCGGTTTGTTTTATAAAATTTCTTCTTGAACTCATGATTATTATTTTTTAATTAAAAGATCAATTGCCCAACTATTATAATCGATAAAATGCAATAGCAAAGCAAAAAATGCAACGTGAATTAATTGTGACGGAATAGCTTCCCAGTTCTCAATCATTGCAGTTCCAAACATTAATGCCAGCATAACAAAGCCGCCAGCCAGTAAAGATGGTTTTGTAAATAAACCTAACAATAAAAGCAAACCAATTGTAAATTCCGCTATTGGTAAAATGTAACTAAAAGGTGTAACAATGAATTTTGGCAGCATAGAATTTTCAAAACTGCCAATCATCCAATTACTAAAGGTAGTTAATTTTGGCAGACGTACTAATCCGTGACCAAACATGCTGATAGCGACGGCAAGACGTAGCAATAAAAAAGTAGTTGTTTCCATATTTTGTGTGATTTTATAGTACAAAGTTGGGAAGAACTGCTTTCTTAAATTTGTATAATCATTGGAATAATTTGTATTTTTGGAAGATGGAAATTAGAAATTTATATCATCCTTTTGAACTTCAGTTTTTAGAAGTTTCAGAATATGAAGCTAAAGAACGCAAAAACACGTTTTTTGAAATGGTGTTTGTATTGGAAGGAAAAGGAATTCAGATTATAAATGATCACAGATTACCGTATGCCTCAGATAAACTATTTTTGATTTTTCCGCAGGATATTCACAGTTTTGAAGTGGATGAAAAAACTAAATTTTTCTTTATCCGGTTTCATGACAGTTATCTTAAAACACAAAGCAGCAATTGGATTCAGAAACTGGAATTTATCTTTCATAATCACAATCATTTGCCGGGCTGTATATTAAAAACAATAACTGATAAACCTTTGGTACGCGCCATGATCGAAGCTTTGATTCGGGAAGAAACCACTAACTTTCCGCAGCAGCAAGAAGTAATCAGGCAAATTCTGAATACTATTATTACAATTGCTGCGCGAAATATTTCATTGACGGCGCCACTTGCTATTTTGCCATCTAATGAAGAAACAAGTCTGGATTTATTAAATTATGTACATCAGAATATTTATCTGCCCGAAGCATTAAAAGCGACAAAAATGGCAAAAGAGTTTCATGTTTCTCCCACGTATATCAGCGAATATTTTAAAACCAAAACCGGACAAAGTATTCAGCAATATACAATTGCTTATAAAATAAAATTGATCGAAACGAGATTGAAATTTACCAATATGCAAGTTAACGAAATTGTTTATGAGTTTGGTTTTAGCGATGCAAGTCACTTAAATAGGTTGTTTAAAAAATACACAGGATTGAATCCGAGTGATTATAAAAAGCAATTTAAAAATTAAGTTTTATGTTAACTTAAACATTATTTTTATCGACCCATTTTCCAACAGTAGGCGCTACATAATTTTTCATTTGGTTTAATAAATCATCAATATTATCGCTTACCAAAAGCATTTTTTGATTGACATCTTTTAATAAACCTTTTTCGACCATCACTTTTGTTAATTCGATAAGCGAATCGTAGAATCCGTTGGTATTTAAAATAGCGATTGGTTTTTTGTGTAAACCCAATTGAGCCCAGGTTAACATTTCAAAAAGTTCTTCGAGAGTTCCAAAACCACCCGGAAGCGCAATAACGCCTTCGCATAACTCGTTCATTTTGGTTTTCCTTTCGTGCATGCTTTCTACCAAAATTAATTCGGTTAAACCCAAATGCGCGATTTCTTTTGATCTGAGAAAATTAGGTAAAACACCAATTGCTTCTCCGCCGGCATTTAAAACGCCATCAGCAACAGCACCCATTAAACCAACATTGGCGCCGCCATAAATTAATTTGATGTTTTGTTTTGCCAATGTTTGCCCAAGCAAAACGGCTTGTTCTTTATAAATTTCGTCGGTACCAAAGCTGGATCCGCAAAATACTGTTATGCTTTTCATTTTAATTATTTTTTTAATTCGTATTCGTAATGAATTACGTTAGTTATATTCATATTTAAATTTTATCTCATTTATTTTTTATGCCACCAATTTCACTAATTATTTTGAACTAAAAAGCTTTTTTGCTAAAGTTTGGTTCATTTCGACAGATGAGACGTGAGTAACCACAAAGTTTGTCATTCTGAGGAACGAAGAATCTTCACAAGTTACTCCATCCCGAAAATCGCCAATCTTTGTAGAGTTACTAGCGAAGATTCTTCGTTCCTCAGAATGACATAAGAATGACAAAAAACAGCATTATATTCTTTTAATCTGAACACAAGAAACATTCTCCATTTTAACCTCTTTACCGGCTTTTTTAAGCATTCCTGTTTTTACATTTCTTTTAAAAACAATAACGTTTCCTGAAATAACATTTGTTGCAATCAGGAATTTTCCGGTTTCATCGATTGCAAAAATTCTGGGATGTTTTCCTAAAGTTGATTGATAACCAATGTTGGTTAAAAGTCCGTTTTCAGCAATAGAAAAAATGGCAATATTATTTTCTTTTCCACGATTTGTGGCGTATAAAAATTTTCCGTCAGGCGAAATATGAATGTCTGAACTTTCAAATCCTTCTTTAATTTTATCAGAATGCGTATTGATACGCTGGATTTTTTGCAAATTTCCGTTTTCATAATGATACACACTTATTGCGCCCGCCATTTCTTCAATACAATAGCCGAATTTTTGATTTGAGTGAAAAGTAAAATGTCTTGGTCCGGCTTCTAAATCTGTTTTTGTAAACGGATTTTGCGTTTCAGTTAATGGCTGTTTTTTAGTTTCATCAAAACCATAACAACGAATTTTATCAGCACCTAAATCTGGCAAAAATAAATAATCGAATTGTGGAGAAAACACTGCCGAATGAACATGCGATCGGGTTTGTCTTTCTTTATGAACGCTGCCGTCGAGATATTGAAAATTCTGCGCAAGCGAATCAATTTTTCCGTTTTCTAATAACGGATGAACCGAAACACTTCCTTCGGTATAATTAGCATTTACGAGCCATTTCCCGCTTTTATGAACCGAAACATAAACCGGATTTTCGCCACCGCTTTTTTGTTTGTTTAAAAAAGTCAGCGTTTTATTTTCAGAATTAAACTCAAAACTGCTAACATTTCCGTCATTTGGCGTTTTTGTTTCCGTACAGGCATAAACATATTTTCCGTTTGGTGAAACGGTTAAATACGACGGATTTATAACATTTTTTGCCGATGTTATTTTCGTCAGTTTTCCGTTTAAAGTATCTAATTGATAAACCTGAATAGATTCTGCTTCTTTGTCTCTGTTGTAAGATCCTAAAAAGACATACGTATTTTGAGAGAAGATATTTAAGGTTACGAGAAAGATAATCGTTGTACAGATGAATTTTAGTTTCATGTTTTTTTATTTTTTTTGTTCAATCGGGCCTCCTCCGTCGAAAGGACAATTAGGGCGTTTTCAGTCTCAGTCTCAGTTTATAGTTTACAGTTTATAGTCTCAGTCTCAGTTTACATTTTACATTTTACATTTTACATTTTACATTTTACAATTTCAATCTAAAATCTAAAATCTAAAATCTAAAATCTAAAATCTAAAATCACTTAACTCCTTTCCACCACTGTTTAAATTCCTGTTTTTCATTTCTCAGTTCAACTAATTCTCCAATCATTGGTGTAATTAACGGAATCGGATTTTCTGAATCTGCATTTAATTGAGTTACTTTAATCAGTGGTTCGTCCCACGCATGAAGCGCCAGTGAAAACTTCGAAGAATGCACCGGAAATACTCTTTTTGATTTTATATCTTTCATTGCTTTTATAACGTCTTCAGGTAAATTATGAATGTATTTCCATGCTGGATTATATTGACCGTTGTCGATAAGCGCAACATCAAACGGACCGTATTTATTACCAATTTCAGCAAAATGGGTATCGTAACCGCTGTCGCCGCCCAAATACATTTTAAAATCTTTGGTTTCTAAAACAAAAGATGTCCAAAGCGTGTTGCAACGCGTAAAACTTCTGCCTGAGAAATGCCTTGATGGAGTGGTATAAAGTGTTAAATTTTGATCGAGCTCAATTTTTTCATGCCAGTCTTTTTCGATAATATTTTGCAATGGAAATCCCCAAAATTCAAAATGTGAACCTACGCCAAGCGGACAAATTATTTGTCTTGTTTTAGGTTTTAACTGCAGGATTGTTTTATAATCTAAATGGTCGTAATGATCGTGCGTAATCAATAAATAATCGATTTCAGGAAGATCGTCAACCGTATAAATATCAGTTCCTTTAAACGATTTTGTTGTGCCGGCAATAGGCGAGGCGTTTCCGCTAAAAACGGGATCGATTAAAAAACGTTTTCCTGCAAGCTGAATAAAATACGAAGAATGTCCAAACCAAACCAAAACATCTTCATTTATAGCAAGTTCTTTTAAATTGGTTTTTATGGAAGGAATTATATCTGTTGGAATTTTTCTCTCTGATTTTTTGAATAAAAACGCATACAAAATTCCAAAATAACCATATCCTTCTGCAAGGTCAGGCGTAAAACTATTGTTTACGAATTTTCCGTTTTTATATTGAGGCGATTTCCTGATCAGTTCAAGCCTTTCGCCGGAAGGTGCTTTTCCAAATTTTGGATGTTGTAGAAAGTAGATTAAATAAGCTATTAAAAGAAGGATTATTGTTAAAACCATGATTAATTTGAGATTGGGGGATATAATTTTTGTAATTCTTTTACGGATGTTGAAATCATGATTTTCAGAATTTCGATATCAATATCGGATAGTTTTTTAATGTAAATGCAGCCTTTTGCGGCTCTGTGTTTTCCAAATTTTGAAAGTAATTCTTCTCTTTTTTCGGCATCAAAATAAACGTAAAGCGAAATAGCGGCTTTCCTTGGCGAAAAACCGGCAAGTGGCGCGTCGCCTTCGTGTCCGCTCTCATATTTATAATGATAACTGCCAAAACCAATGATACTTGGTCCCCACATTTTGGCTTCAAAACCAGTTTGTTTCTGCATTATTTTGATGAGTTCAAAAGCATCATTTCGCTTTATTTCATCTTCAACAGTAGTATTGATAAAATCGACAACGCTGCTTTGTGTTTCGGTCGTTTTATTTTTTGCCATCGTTTTTATTTTTAAATTCTGGAAATTATATTAATTGTGAATTGTTAACTGTTAATTGTGAATTGTGAAATGTGAATTGCTAATTTTGGAAATCTTATTTGCTAACTGAGACTGAGACTGTAAACTGAGACTGTAAACTGAGTCTGAAAACTGAGTCTGAAAACTGAGTCTGAAAACTGAAAAACTGAGACTAAAAATCTAAAACATCCCATTTTCATTAATTGCTTCTTTCGGAACCGGCTGTCCTAAATCCCAAAGCTCGACTATTTTATCTGATTCGAATTTAAGAATGTGAACTACGGCAAAACCCAATTCGTTTGGAGTTTGTTTTAAATGCGAATGCACGGCAACTAAATTTCCGTCTTCTAAAATATGATGAATTTTGAAAATTTTGTTTGGATTTGTTCTGGTAGATTCTTCCATTGCGAGCATCAAAGTATCGGCGTCGCCCTTAAAGTATGCGTTGTGATGTTTGAAGTTTTTACCAATATAAAGTCGGAATGCTTCGTGGCAATGCCCGTTTGCAGCGAGTTTTAAAAACTCCTGGGCTATATCTTTCTTAGTCATGACTTGTTAATTTAAAAGCTAACTAAGTTATGAAATTAACCAGTATCTTTTTCAGGTAAAACCGAGTTTTCCGCTAATATGTTGGTAACACATTTTTGCCGGTTTTTGTTTGGCTGATTTTTCCATTCTGTTAATTAAATGATTGTCTAAATTCCAGTGGAGAAATATTTGTTTTTGTTTTGAATAATTTGCTAAAAGACTGTTGATGCTCAAAACCCAATTCAAAAGCAATTTCGCTTATTGATAAATTAGTTGTCGAAAGTTTTTCTTTGGCTTTTTCAATCAATTTTTCGTGTATGTGCTGCTGTGTACTTTGTCCGGTTAGTAATTTCAATAATCCGCTTAAATAATTTGGCGAAACATTTAGACTTTCGGCAATATAATGAACGGTTGGCAATCCTTTTTTAGATAAGGAATCATTAGAAAAATAATCTTCTAATAAGCGTTCCAAACGTTCCAAAATTTGGTGATTGCTAATTTTTCTGGTAATAAACTGGCGGTTGTAAAAACGCTCAGAATAGGTAAGCAATAATTCGATTTGTGCAATAATTACATCCTGACTGAATTTATCAATATTGGATTGATATTCATGCTGAATGTTTTTGATAATGTTAATAATCATTTTTTCTTCCTTTTCTGAAAGATGTAAAGCTTCATGAACAGCATATCCAAAATACTCGTATTGTTTTATTTTTTTGGCGAGCGGCGTATTCCACAAAAAATCAGGATGGACCAATAAGGACCATCCTGTATGCTGAAGTTCTGCATTTCCTTCTATAGAAAAAACCTGACCGGGCGCAATAAAAAGCAAAACACCTTCATTAAAATCATATTCCTGCTGACCGTAACGCATGGTTGCATTTGTATGTCGTTTTAATGCAATCGAGTAAAAATCAAGCATTAAACTTTTTGGTTCATCTTCGTTTAAGTGTTTAAGATCTTCAAAATTATAAACACTCACTAACGGATGTTCCGGTTTTGGCAAATCTCGAAACTGATGAAATTCGCTAATACTTTTTATTCGATGTGGTTGCTGATTTGCCATAGTCTAAGTTACTTAATTTTGATTATATACGGCAGCAAATTCTTTTGCATATTCTGCGAGTTTTACTTTTCCCATTACGGCTGGTTTGTTGCGCTCATAATCTTCGCCCAATAAACCGTTGTAAAGTCCGGCGTACATTTCGACCAAACCTTGCGCTATTTTTGGCTGAATACCAATCGAAGTTAAACCATCTAAAGTTTCCTGATCGCTTACTAAAACCCATTTTAAATCTGGTTTTCCAATTGCGTTTCCTAATATTTGTGCCGTTTCATGTCCTGTAAGTTCCTCGCTTGCTACATAACGAACTTTTTTTCCGTCAAACGGAGTTGTTATTTCATCGGCAATAGCCTCGGCAATATCATTTGGCGAAACCCATGGAATCATTTTGTCTGCACCATAATTTGCGGCAATAATACCCGCAGATTTTATCATGCCAACATAACCCAATAAGTTGTAGAAGAAAGAAGTTGGACGCATAAATGTAATACCAACATTCCCAAGCTTATTCAACATGGCTTCTATTTCATTATAACGCTGAATAATGCCGGAATTTTTCTCTAAATGTGCGCCAATGCTGCTTAAAAACACAACACGTTTTGCGCCCGATTTTTCAATTGCCTGTGCATAATTATTTCCAATTTTGCGGGTAAAAGCATCCAGATCAAGGTTAGGATCAAAGTAATTCGCACGCGGAATCATGCAATATACTGCGTCTGCACCAGTAAATGTCTCGGTTAAGAAGGTCAAATCTTCAACAGAACCAATTGCGGCTTTGGCCCCTAAATTTTCAATTGTAGTTTGTTTTTCGACATCGCTGGTAATAACCGTAATGTCGTGTCCTTTTTGCACTAATGCCGTAGCTAGTGGCTTGCTGATGTTCCCTAAAGAACCTGTAATTATAATTTTCATCGTTCTATTTTTTTGATGATACAAAGTTGCGTAACATCAAATCGATAGTTGTAGCCAAATCTACTATTGTCTTAGCCTAAATTGATTTCACTAATTTTGGTTTTGCAACAAAAAAACGACTGCAAAGTCATTGCAAGGAACGAAGCAACCACACTACTATAAGTCATGGTCGATTTAGCAACTGAGATTGCTTCGTTCCTCGCAAAGACAAATTAAAGTTCTTCCGAAAATTTATTTTTTAGATGCAAAAATCGCATCTAATCCTTCCATTGCGATTGTAAATCCTTCTTTGAATCCCATTTCGATTATTTTTTCAAGATCAGATAAGTTTTCGTGTTTAATGGCAATGTCAACAATTGTTGCACCATTTTGCTCGCTAAAACTTACATCCCAATCAGAACGTGGAAAATCTACATTTAAATTGCCTTCGCTATCGCAAAAAGCATCCAGATATTTAAAATTTGTTTTTGGCGTAATTGAGGTAAAATCTGCTATTGCCCAATGTTCTTCACCTTCAGGACCAACCATTGCATATAAACGCTGACCGCCTTCTTTAAAATTCATTTTTTTTGTTTTTGATTTCCATGGAGCAGGAGCCCACCATTGGTCCAGAATTTCAGGTTCTGTCCAGGCAGACCAAACGTTAGCAATAGATGCATCAAATTCTCGTTTTACATTAACTGTGTTGGTTTCTTTGTTTACAGTAAAGTCCATTAAAAGATTAGATTTCATTTTTTTTAGATTTTAGATTAATTAATACTTGATCTAATTGATTAAAACGGTTTTCCCAATGTTGCTTAAATTGTTCCAGCCATTTATCAATTTCTTTCATTTTATCAATTTTTAATTGGTAATAAATTTCTCTTCCAACTTTGTGTTGTTGTAATAATTCACATTCGTTAAGAATTTTAATATGTTTAGAAACGGCCTGACGTGTCGTATCAAACTGGTCTGCAATTGCATTTGGAGTGAGAGCCTGACTGGTAACTAATACTAAAATAGCTCTGCGTGTTGGGTCTGCAATGGCTTGAAATATATCTCGTTTCATGAAAAAGTAATTTTAATTGCGCAATTAATAGGTTGCAAATATAAGCAACCTTTTGGTTTCGCAATTAAAAAAAATGATATTTTTTTAATTTGGTTTCTAAAAAAGGCTAAAATATATTTAAGAGAAAATCAAAATATAGGATAAAGCCGAAAAACTAAACTGAATAATATGGAGTTTAGTTTTCGGCTGAATTATATTTTTAAAATAGAAGTTATTACAATTGTGTAATTTTCCCCGTATGTACATCGTATCTCATTGATACAATTTTAATATTATGCTCTTTTATAAGTGGATTATCTTGTATTAGTTTTGTCGAATGTTTAATATTTGCATCAATAGCGCCAAGATAATTACTTGCTTTAGGCGTGGTTTTATCTGCTTCGATTTCTTCATCTTCTTGCGAAATGGTTTCTACAATATCATCAATGTGATTAAAATGCTTTTTGTACGCGCTATCTTTATCGTTAATATACGCTTTAATTGCGCCACATTCTGTATGACCTAATATTACAATCATTTTTGTGTCGAGATGTTCAATCGCATATTCGATACTTCCCATATCAATATCTGAGATCAGATTACCGGCATTTCGAATTACAAATAAATCTCCAATTCCCTGATCGAAAACAATTTCTGGCGAAACCCTGCTGTCTGAGCAAGTTATAACAACAGCAAACGGTTTTTGTGTGTCCTGATTTTGTAAAACAGATTCTTTGTTTTGACGAGGATGAATTGATCTTTCGTCTAAAAATCGCTGATTTCCCTGAGTTAATCTTTCTAAAGGATCTAATTTTTTGTTATTATCAATTGATTCTATGTTTTGGTCGCTTTTCTGACATCCAATGAATGAAAACAGAATTAGCGTTAGCATTAAAATTTTTGCTTTCATGTTTTTATTTATTAAGATTTAATGTGTGTCGAAGAAATTACTTGTTAATTTAAATCTTACAAATATAGTTTTTATTATAAAGCTAAAATTGTTTTTCTTTATGAATACACTTAATTGATTTTGAATATCATACATGTATTTGTGATGCTAAAAAGTTTTTTTTTATTTTTTATTTGATGCTTTTTTCTCTTACATATTTAAACAAAAAAATCCGACTTGTTTTCACAAACCGGATTTTCATTCCAAAATTATAGTTTATTTATTGGCTTACTTTCTCGTTAAATCAGTAATTAATAAAGGATTACTTTCTTGTAGTTTTGCTACTAATTCTTCGACCGTTTCCGGATTCTTCTTTAAGTTTTCGTATTCATCAGAAGTTATTCCCACGATTTGTAAAAACGAAACTTCGCCATGCGGTGTTTGTTTTTTCGGAATTTCAGGATCTGATACAAAAAGTAATGCCGTAATATCTGTTTCAGTATCAAGTCTTATTGGACCATTTGCTGGCATGTAATGAAACTCTTCAAACCAATTTCCACTATCAAATACATATTTAGCAATATTTTGCAGCAAGGCAATTGCCCAGCTTGGATTTCCATTATCTGCTTCAAAAGGTTTTAATCTAAAAGTGATTTCAAATCCCCATTTGCTAAATTCGCTGTCTAGTTTTTCTTCATTATAATATAATTCTGAAAAGCCATACGTGATAAAATGAAAGTGATCGGTTTGTTTTTTACTTTCATAAATACTTACTCCGTCAAGCGGACTTTCTCCACCAAGCATATAACTTATTGCCGGAGCAAAATGTTTTGGTTCCTGACCTGGATAAAGTGTTTCGAATTCTTTATCGATTGATAACCAACCAACAGCGTCATCATCTGAAAATTCTTTTTTGTATTCTTCTAATGTCATACGTATCTGTTTTATCATTAAGTAATGACAATATATGGTTTTTTGATGTAAAAAATAAAACTTTGCTTTTGATTTTATGGTTATTATTTCGTGATTTTAAAAATGTAAATTTTATTATATAAAGAGCAAAGTTTCTGAAAAAACAGGTCAAAAAAATCCGACTCGCTTTCGCAAATCGGATTTAATTATTTTGATTTAAAACTGAAATTTTATTCCAGTTTTTTTATAATTTCGGCGACGGTTACTTCGAGACCTTTATAATAATCTCCTTTTTTGAATTCTGGAACTGCAAAACCCGAAACAATTTCTTTAGCTTCATTATCGCTAAATTTATAACGTATAGATTCTTCTCCCACAATTTGAATTTGCCTCAATTGTTTACTTAAAACAATGATAATTGTAGGTCGAAGTCTTAAATTGCTGTCAAGATATTTATCTAAATTTTGTGTATATTCATAAATATCATTGTATGGTTTTATGGAAGAAACTGTTATGATCAGAATTTTATACAATGTCTTTTTTTCAAACGCATTTAAGGTTTTATTTAAGCTATTGGTTTGATCCGGGTTTAATATTTTCTCAAAATCATTAACGTTATTATATGATTTTGCAAAAACGTTTTCTGTTGCTGAACTTGTGCTTGTTTCTTTTTTTGTTTGGGCAAAAAAGTTGTTTACTGAAAACAAGGTTATCGTAATAATGAAGAATATTTTTTTCATCGGTAATGCTTAAAAAGTAGATTTGGTGCCGCAAAATTACCAATTTATTATTACAATTCGTCTTGTAATTTTATACTAAAATGTTACGATTATATATCTCATAAAATATTTTTTTGAGATAAATTGAAAGTATTGCTAATATTCGAAACGAAATCTTTTGTGTATTGACCCGTTAAATCCAAATCAGGATCCAGAATTGTAATTTCAAGTCCGCTTAATTTATCACTTTGAAATAAATAGGAGGTAAGTTCATTAAATTCATCATAAGTAAGACCATCCGGAGTTCGACTGTCTACGCAGGGCATTATTTCATCATTTAAAACATCAACATCAATGTGAAGCCAAAAACCATCGAGATTTTTGTTTTTAACTTCTGAAAGAAAAGATTCGATACAATTTAGAATACCTCTTTTTCGCAATTCATTCAGGCTGATATAAGTGGCAGAAGAATTTCGAATTTCATTTTCATATTCGTCATCGTATTCGCGATTGCCCACGCACCAAAGGTTTTCTTCTTTTATGTAAGGCGATAAATTAAGAATATTGGTTAGTTTTTCATGTCCGTTTCCTGTAACTATAGAAGCCGCCATTCCGCCAACGCCTCCGGTTTCGGATAGTGAAACATTCATAAAATCAGTATGTCCGTCAAGGTAGAATAATCCGTAGTTTCCTTTTTGTTTTAAAGCTATTGCCGATCCTAAAAGAATGCTGCAATCGCCGCCAAGTATGAAAGGAAATTTATTTTGAGTAAGTAAATTATTGATTAAATACGCTTGTTCTCTGGCATAATCAATTAAGGAATTTGTGTTGAGAATTTTAGTTTCAGTATCTCTAACATTTGTATATTTTGGAGCATCAAGCCTAATTATGTCTTTTGGATTAATGGCTTTATGCAAATTATTTTTCCACAACCAGTCCGGTAATTTTTTTACGCCCGGTTCTTTTCCCGGTTGCGGTTCTTTTAAACCTAAATTTGATGGAAATTCAACAATATATGCGTCTTTCATAACTTCTTTATTTCGTTATAAAGTTAGTAAAATATATAGATTTATTGCGTGAGGGATAGAAGAGGAAAGCCCACAGCCTGACGAAGGAAGTGCGAGGACTTGTAACGAAAAGCCCGACCCGAAGGGACACGCCCAAATAAAAAAAACTGATTTTGTTTTACAAATTATCTTTCTCAACAGTAATTATGAGTTTGTATTTTTTTTGTTCGATGTTTATCATTTCTCCTTCGTTGAAACCAAGTTTTTTTAGCCATTTGCCTTCAAGTCTTATTACCGGAATTTTTGTACTTGTAGGCATTCCCGATTTGTATTTAGTGTGAATTTTTATTTTTCTTGAGTTTATCATTGTCATATAATTATACGACAAATATAGAACAAAAAACTAGTTGTCAGCTTTTAATATGACAAAGTTGTCAACAAAAAGTATGACATTTGTTTTTATGACACGCGATATACTAAAAAAGAAGATTGGTGAACAGATTGTAGAATTTCGAGAAAAAAAGGGTTGGAGCCAATCTGACTTGGCGAGAGCTTGCAAGAAAGACCGCCAAACCATTGAAAAACTTGAAAACGGAAAAGTTAATCCAACACTTTATACTTTACTTGAGGTTTCAAGTGCTTTAGGAATTTCTTTGTCTAAATTGCTAGATTTCTCATAACTTTTTTCTTTTGAGTTCCTGCAAGGTTTTTTTTAACCTTGTAGGTTTTTAATTGTGCATTTTGTCATTTCGTGGAACGAGAAATCACACTAGAAACTCGACAAAGATTGGTGATTTGCATATAGTTATACCTACAAGGTTGAAAAAAACCTTGCAGGACAATGAATGCAAGAAAACACTCAGTTTTAGTCTTTAAAAACTCGTTTTTTTCATTCTGCTTAAAAAACCTTATTCTATTAGTTTAAAAACTTATAGAGGCACTATATCGATATAGTAATGATGCAAATTTGTAAAAAAAATCATCATGAAAAAATATCTATTCCTTATTTTAGTTGGCATTGCTTCATGCAGCGAGGATAACAATTCATCAGAAACAGTTCATGAAAATGCAGCTAATTTTACATTATCTAAAAGTATTGAAAGGATAGCCTGGAACAACATTCTAGTGGGCGAAGTTTTAAAATTTGACATTAAAATCAAAAACTTCGATTCGTCTGCCGATGTAGTTTATGTGTTAAAACCCATAACAACAGATGCTACGAAACACCAACAAAACAAAATTGACTACAATTTTCAGGAAGAAATAAAAATACTTTCTCCAATTCCATCTTCAAAAGATAGTATTAATGCTAAAGTAACGCGAGATAGTATTATTCTTAAAAAGGCGAATTCTTCCTTTTTTGTTTCGATTTTAAAACCCGGAAATTTTATACAGCAATATGAACTTCGCAAAATGCGAGCGAACAAGTATGTTGCGGGATCGACACAGGAAATGCTGTTTTCTGCGGTAAAAATAGAAGTTTATACAAAGAATGTGCAAACAGATAAGTCTGGTATGTTTTCAAGTTCGAAGCACAGTCGTTTTTATGAATTTACTGTCGATGACGGAGATCAGACCAACGACACCTATCTAACCGACAGTGATTCTAAAAAAAATAGCTACACAACATTATATAATGGTAATAAGTATGACGGAAACATTTTGATAAATAATGTGATGACATTTAGCGAACAGGTAAATACCGAAAAAGGCGCACAGATAGTACCTAACTGGATATTAGCGGAAATTAAAATAACACAAAAAATAAATTCTAAACCTGATAACATCATCTCATATTACAATTTAGACATTAAACAGAAATAATAACTTTTAAATTTTAACTCTATGAAAAACAAAATGAAAAAAACAACCATTTTAGCTTTGGCCATTAGCGCCGCATTCTTTATTTCTTGTAGTGATGATAATAAAGACAATGATTCTAATGTTACTTTAGACAATTTACAACCCGTAGTTTTTGCAGCTAAAGAGGATAAAGTGCTAAGTTCTAAAAAAACGGGAACACAGGAACTAAATCCTAAAACGGGTAACAACGAATATGTTTATCTTACAGAAGTAGAAAAACAAACGACACTTTCGCCTTTGTCTATTATAAATGGGGCAAATTTGGATGTAATTTATCCCGGAAGTATTTTGCGCGGTTCCAGTTTTATGAATGCAGCTTATGATCCGTTAGTGCTTAAAAATGCTTTTAAGCCTGTAAATTTATCTATGTCGTTGAGGGGAGATCTTTTAGTTAATATAAGCACATTGCCCATTCCTAGTGCAGTCAGAAATACAATTAACGGTTTAGTCAGCATAAAAAAAGAATTTATTGATTTTGATGCTATTCCTACTTATTATGAATATCAAAGTGATCAGATTACAACAGAGAATAGTTTTAAAAAAGCTCTTGATGCTCATTTAAATGTAAATGTATTGGGCGGTTTGGTAAAAGCAAATTTTGGTTATACACAAAATAGCGGCTCGACAAACACCAAATCTTATGTAATGGTAAAAGTAAGACAGCATTTATATAGTATGACTATTGACCCTAAGTATTATACAGACTGGATTGATGGAGATATTAGCGCAAACAATTTTGGAACGCATGAACCTGTATATGTAAGCAATGTAGATTATGGCAGAGTTGCTTATATATTAATAGAAACTACCAAAAATGAAGAATACAACAATAAGATGGTTCAGGCATCTGTAGGTGTAGCTCTAAAAGTTGTAGATATTGGTGTAGATGTAAACTACTCTGAAGAATTTAAAAAATTGTTTGCACAAAACAAAGTAAAAGTTGTAATTGTAGGTGGACCTTTAGATTTAGGAGGAAAAGTTACAGATTATAATAGTTTCGTGAATTTCTTGCAATCACCTACTACAAACGACTTAGTAGTTTCTTCTGCTCCAATATCATACAAAATACGCAGATTAAAAGACAATACCGAAGTTGAAGTAAAAGATATGTATACGCAACAATTTACTGAATTAAAAGCAAATTAATAATTCAAAAAAGCAAAAGCCAATCTATTAACGATTGGCTTTTTTTCAAAACCTTGCAGGACAACGAATACAGTAGCGATGAAAATTATTCATCATATCATCTCGTATCATAATTTGACTATTAAACAGAAATAATAACTTTTAAAATTTAACTCAATGAAAGACAAAATGAAAAAAACAGCCATTTTAGCTTTTGCTATTAGTGCCGCATTATTCATTTCTTGCAGTGATGATAATAAAAACAACGATCCTAAAGCTACTTTAGACAATTTACAGCCTATAGTTTTTACAGAAAAAGCGGATAAGGTGCTAAGTTCTAAAAAAACCGGAACGCAGGAACTCAATCCTACAACAGGCAATAAAGAATATGTTTATCTTACAGAGGTAGAAAAACAAACGACACTTTCGCCTTTGTCTATAATAAATGAGGAAAATTTGGATGTAATTTATCCCGGAAGTATTTTGCGCGGTTCCAGTTTTATGAATGCAGCTTATGATCCGTTAGTGCTTAAAAATGCTTTTAAACCTGTTACTTTATCAATGTCTTTAAGAGGAGATTTAGGTATGAGTGCGAACATTCTTCCTACATATAGTGAGATAACAAATGCTACAAATATTTTAGTTAACAAAAATAAAAATCTTATTGACTATAATGCTGTACCAACATATTATGAATGTCAAAGTGATGAGATTACAACAGAGAATAGTTTTAAAAAAGCACTTGATGCTCATTTAAATGTAAATGTATTGGGCGGTATGGTAAAAGCAAATTTTGGTTATACACAAAATAGCGGCTCAACAAACACCAAGTCTTATGTAATGGTAAAAGTAAGACAACGTTTGTATAGTATGACTATTGATCCAAAATACTATGCAGACTGGATTGATGGAGATATTAGCGCAAACAATTTTGGAACGCATGAACCGGTATATGTAAGCAATGTAGATTATGGCCGAGTTGCTTATATATTGATAGAAACTACAAAAGATGAAGCTTATAACAATAAAATGGTGAAAGCATCTGTAGGTGTGGCTCTAAAAGTTGTAGATATTGGTGTCGATGTAAACTATTCGGAAGAGTTTAAAAGCTTATTTGCACAAAATAAAGTAAAAGTTATGATCGTAGGAGGACCAATTGATTTAGGAGGAAAAGTAACAGATTACAATAGTTTTGTAAAATTTTTACAATCTCCTAGTTCTTCAGATTTAGTTTCTTCATCTGCGCTAATATCGTACAAAATACGCAGATTAAAAGACAATACCGAAGTTGAAGTAAAAGATATGTATACGCAACAATTTACAGAATTAAAACCAAACTAAGGAATTAAAAACAAAAGCCAATCTTTAATAGATTGGCTTTTTTGTAATATTTTTTTTAAAATGATTAATTAATCACATTTAGTTTTCTAGATTTACTTGTTTTAAGATATACGAATCAGCAAGAGAACCTGTAATTATTTTATTATCAGCGTCTAATTGAATTAATTTTTTTTCGCCAACTAAATAAGAAGTTGTAATGCTTTTATCTTGTGAAACAGTTGTAATCGTGCTTCCGTCTTTGCTCCATGTAAAAGTACCGGTTTCCAACTTTTGATTTTTTTCTTTACCGAGATAAGTAGATTTTAAAGAATAAGTGTCGTCATCGTTTATTTTTATTTCCACTTCTATTCCTTTGCAGTCTGCGCATGGTATAGTTCCTTTGTAAGTTCCCGGCCAGTCTAATGAATTTTTAGAATTGTCTCCGTCTGTTGTAATCTCTGTTTCTTGTGAGTTGGTTTCTTGTTTTTGTTCGTCTTTATTTTTACAACTTACAAACAGCAGTCCAATCACTGCAAGTGCTAAAATCTTTGTTTTAATTTGATTCATTTTATTAAATTAGGGATGAGATAAAAGTATCTGATACCTAAAACGTATTTGTAGTTATTTTATTACATTAGTATTGTTTTTTTTTGTTTTAAGCGATTTCAAGTTTTGTAAAACTGATTTTTAGAATTAGAATTAAATTCAAAACATAAAAAAAATCCGACTTGCTTTCACAAATCGGATTTTTAAAAATTGAGAATTATATATAACCGTAAAACGGTATGTATTACAAGTGAATTACTTCGCCGTAAGCATCTGCAACAGCTTCCATAACAGCCTCGCTCATTGTTGGGTGTGGGTGAATAGATTTTAGAATTTCATGACCAGTAGTTTCTAGTTTACGGGCTACAACTGCTTCAGCAATCATATCTGTAACTCCTGCACCAATCATGTGGCATCCTAACCATTCTCCGTATTTTGCATCGAAGATTACTTTTACGAATCCGTCAGCAGCACCGGCAGCTTTTGCTTTTCCTGAAGCTGAAAATGGGAATTTACCAATTTTTAATTCGTATCCTTTTTCTTTAGCTTGTTTTTCAGTTAAACCTACAGAAGCAATTTCTGGAGTTGCATAAGTACAACCCGGAACGTTTCCGTAATCGATTGGATCTACGTGTAAACCTGCAATTTTTTCTACACAGTTAATTCCTTCTGCAGATGCTACGTGAGCCAAAGCCTGACCCGGAGTAACGTCTCCAATTGCGTAGTAACCAGGAATATTAGTTTGGTTGTAAGCGTTTACTAAGATTTTATCTTTGTCAACAGCGATTCCAACTTCTTCAAGACCTATGTTTTCAATATTTGTTTTAATTCCAACTGCCGAAAGTAAAATTTCAGCCTCAAGAATTTCTTCTCCTTTTGCTGTTTTTACAGTTGCTTTTACGCCAGTTCCTGTAGTATCAATTTTCTCTACAGATGAGTTGGTCATAATTTTTACACCTGCTTTTTTCATTGAACGTTCCATTTGTTTCGAGATGTCTTCATCTTCAACAGGAACAACGTTTGGCATAAATTCTACAATAGTAACCTCAGTTCCCATTGAGTTATAAAAGTGAGCGAACTCAACCCCAATTGCTCCGGAACCTACAATAATCATAGATTTTGGCTGTGTTGGCAATGACATTGCCTGACGATATCCTATTACTTTTACACCATCTTGTGGTAAGTTTGGCAACTCACGAGAGCGAGCTCCTGTAGCAATAATAATATGATCAGCGCTATATTCAGTTACTTTATTATCTTTATCTGTAACGTCAAGTTTTTTACCTGGTTTTAGTTTTCCGAAACCTTCGATAACGTCAATTTTGTTTTTTTTCATCAAGAACTGAACTCCTTTGCTCATTCCGTCAGCAACACTACGGCTACGTTGTATAACTGCAGGGAAATCTTTATCAAATTCAGAAACTTTTAATCCGTAATCAGAAGCGTGTTTTAAATAATCAAAAACCTGAGCTGATTTTAATAATGCTTTTGTTGGGATACATCCCCAGTTTAAACATACACCACCAAGGTTTTCTTTTTCAACTATAGCTACTTTAAAGCCTAATTGTGAAGCTCTAATTGCTGTTACATATCCGCCAGGACCACTTCCTAAAACAATAACGTCGTATTTCATTTTTTTGGGTTTTAGTATTTATACCGAAAATGAAGTTTATAATTCCGAAACTCATTTTTCGATTTCTCTTGTTATTTGTGATTGCGAATTTAAGGATTTATTTTAAAAAACAGTAAGATGTAAAACAGTAAAAAGGTAAAAAGGTAAAAAGACAAAATGTGAATTGTAAATTATTAATCGTAAATTATCTTTGTTGCTCTAAATCTGTAAAACAATACTTTCATAAACAAAGCGAAGTCGAAGAGCTTTTCGTGTTGAAAAAGCTCTTCGACTTCGCTCAGAGTGACAAAATAATTGTTAATGATGAATTAATTAAGGCATCGAAAACCATTAACAATTAACCATTCATAATTAACCCTTAAACTTTAACGTGTCCCCAGTTTTCTCCGCTGGCAATTCGTCTAATTTGCATTTCGCTTACGCCAAATTGCTTCGCGATCATTTTAAGACGTGTTTTTTGTTCTGGTCTGCCAAGGATTTTCTTAATTAACATCACTTTTGTGGTAGTTAATTTTCTTCCGTCGGCTTTTAGATTGTGTTCAATCAGATTCTTTTTCGCCTGGATAACGCGCGGACTTTTACGACTGTGCGCCATCATTTCGGCTTTGGTAGCCCAGCGTAAATTTTTTACATCATCATTACTTCGGTTGTAATCGAGATGTAAAACATAAGTTTGTTCTTCAGATTGTTTCGGAATAAAATATTGAGCAACCAATTTGTATAAAAACAAATATTTGTTGACAATCTTATCATCTTTTTTAATCTTGAATCTAAAGGTAGGATAACCGTCGCTTAAACCTCCTTTTAATATTCGTCCGTTTTCAATTTCGTCAGAAAAACTAATTAAACGGCCTCTGTTTGAAATAGCGTATCGAAGTTGTAATGAAGCGTTTATTTCTATTTCTTTAAATTCTTCGTTAGGATAAAATCTTTGTGGCATTTTCTTTTACATTTGATTTATATATTCTCAAATATAAAAAATTCGAAAGCTAACACAGTTACATAATTTCTTCCAGATCTTACATTTATGATTCCTATAACGCTATTTTAACTTTTTTAAGAACTTTTTTAGCATTTCTAAAATTAGTTTGCAACCGAGAATTGTGAGTCATATAAATTTTTGTAATAACCATCTGACTTATTTAGTAATTCCTGATGTGTACCTTGCTCTACAATTAAACCTTTATCCATAACTACAATTTTATCTGCGTTCACAATAGTCGCCAAACGATGCGCAATAATAATCGAAGTTCTGCCTTTTGTAATCGTTTCTGTAGCACGCTGAATCAATTCTTCAGAATAAGTATCTATAGAAGAAGTAGCTTCATCTAAAATTAAAATACTAGGATTACTCACATATGATCGCAAAAAGGCGATTAATTGTCTTTGTCCTGACGAAAGCATTACGCCGCGCTCTTTTACATCAAAATCATAATTATCCGGCAAGCTCATTATAAAATCATGCACACCAATTTTTTTGGCAGCATTAAGAACATGTTCACGCGTAATTTCAGGATTATGAAGTGTGATATTGTTATAAATAGTATCGGCAAATAAAAATACATCTTGTAAAACAACCGCAATTTGTTTACGCAAAGAAGCCAAAGTATAATTTTCGATATTATGACCGTCTATAAAAATCGTTCCGCTGTTTATTTCGTAAAAACGGTTCAGCAAGTTTATAATGGTTGATTTTCCTGCTCCCGTCGAACCCACAATTGCAATAGTTTGTCCAGAGGCAACAGAAAGATCAATACCTTTTATTACTTCTTCTTCGGGAATATAACTAAAACGAACTTCTTTGAATTCGATACTTCCATCAAAAATTGGAGCTTCCAGCGTACCTGTATCCTGAATATGATCCTGAGTGTCAATAATGTCAAAAACACGATTGGCAGCAATCATTCCTAATTGCATCTCATTAAATTTATCTGCAATTTGACGCAATGGGTTAAACAACATACCTATAAACATTGTATAAGAAAATAAATCTCCAAAAGTTGTAAAATGATCTCCGTTAAGGATTTTGAATCCGCCATAAACCACCACTAAACCTAAAGTAATAGACGAAATAATATCGGCAATTGGAAAAAATATCGAGTTGTACAGAATAGTTTTAATCCACGCAACTCTATGTTTGTCGTTGATTACTCTGAAATTTTCGGCTTCAATTTTTTCACGGTTAAAAAGCTGTACGATTTTCATTCCCGTAACACGTTCCTGAACAAAAGAGTTCATATTAGCGATTTGCGTACGAACTTCTTCAAAAGCAACCTGCATTTTGCGTTGAAAAATTCTGGTGATATAAACCAAAATTGGCATTGCAATAACGACAATCCATGTTAATTCCCAGTTCATATAAAACATAAAAAGCAGCACAACCAGCATTTTCATCAAATCGCTTATAATCATGAATAATCCCTGACTGAAAATACGCGCAATCGATTCAATATCAGATACAGATCTGGTTACCAATTGACCCACCGGAACCAAATCAAAATACTTCATTCTAAAACTCAAAATATGTTTGAAAAGCTTTGTACGAATGTCTTTTACAATATCCTGACCAAGCCAGTTTGCCCAATACACAAAATAAAACTGAGAGAAAACTTCGCATAAAAGAACCACTCCCATTAATATAATGTACATCAATAAACCTTGTTTATCATGCGTTTTAATATAACCGTCAACCGTTTGTTTTAGTAAATAGGGGCGAAGTGCCGCAAAAACAGACAATGAAATTGCAAAAATAATAACGCCATAATAACGCCATTTATAAGGTTTTGTATATTTTAAAATTCGTTTGAATAATCCGGTATCAAATGCTTTTGCTTTCATTTATTTTTTTAGGAGCTATTCCTGCTTTCCGTTACAAGTTTTTCTCAAAAATATGTTTTTGTATTGTTTTTATAAAGCTTCCGTTGGTCGCTCTATAAAAACACAAAAACTATAATTTTTCTCAAAAAAGCTTTTCACTTCAATCAGGGCTATTTTATGATGTAATCGTAATAAATTTCGGTTAAATATAATCCGTGTGCCGGAACCGAAAATCCAGCTTTTTCCCTGCTTTTGCTTGCAATAATATTTTCAAAATCAACCAGAGAAATTTTGTGTAAACCAATATTTACCAAAGTGCCCACAATGGCGCGAACCATATTTCGTAAAAACCGATTTGCCGAAATAGTAAAAACCAGTTTGTCGTTTTCCTGTTTCCAATACGCCTCAAAAATCGTGCAATCAAAAGTGTTCACATCTGTATTAACTTTCGAAAAACACTGAAAATCCGTGTGATTTAATAAAATCTTCGCCGCTTCATTCATCAAAGCTACATCTAATTTTTGATTAAAATACCAACTCAATTCCTCCAAAAATGGATTTTTAACAGTATTGATATGATATTCATATGTTCGTTTAGTAGCGTCAAACCTGCAATGCGCGTCATCATGAACTAAGATAATATCAAAAATCGCAATGTCTTTTGGCAAATATGAATTTAGTTTATGCAGTAAAGTCAGAGTATCAATAGTTTTGTCAAAATCAAAATGACCGTACATTTCCTGCGCATGAACCCCGGTATCAGTTCTGCCAGCGCCCATTATATTAATAGGAGCATTTAATAAAACCGAAAAGGCTTTGTTTAACGTTTCCTGAACAGAAGATGCATTAGGCTGAAATTGCCAGCCATGATAATGTGTTCCGTTATAAGCGAATTGAATAAAATATCTCATTTTAAGGTGCAGAGGTTCTGAGGTGCAAAGGTACAAAGATTTTTTTCTTTATAGGTTCAAAGGTTTATAGATACAAAGGTTCAAAGGTTTTTTTTATTCAGGTTCGAAGCAACAAAGGTTCATGGATTTTTCTATAGTGCGTCTAACGTTTCATAGATTTAAAGTAAGAAAACGATAAAGATTTTAATGTTGCCAGACCTGACAGGTTTTTAAAACCTGTCAAGTCTATATTGAAGACAAAAAAAGATAGGCTGTTATGAATCTCCAAAGAAACCCTTTCTCCTTTGGTCCTCTGCACCTGAATAAAAGAACCCTTTGAACCTTTACCTCTCTGCATCTTTGCACCTTTGTAAAAACTGTTAAAACCCAAAATGCAAATCATAGTTTACCCGACAAAAAATCGTGTCAGAAATTGACAATTCCAACGATTTAATGAAAGCTTTTTTTTAACATTATTTAGAGGAAATTAGCAAAAGTTAATTTTAAAAATATTTCATTTTAATAGGAAATATTTCTCCTATGTTTGTAACCTAAATAATCAAAAACTATGAATGAAATTACTTCTTACTGGTGGATAATTTTAATCTTATTCTCCATTCTTTTTTACAAATTTATTTTACGCGTTTTCTTCGGAATGGTAATGGTTCCGGAAGATAAAATTGGTTTGGTAACCAAAAAGTTCGTTTTGTTTGGTGCCGATAAATCGCTTCCTGACGGTCGTATTATTGCAACAAAAGGAGAAGCCGGATATCAGGCAAAAACACTCGCTCCGGGTTTATACTGGGGAATGTGGATTTGGCAATATTCAATCGACATGACCGGATTTACCGTGATTCCGGAAGGCAAAATTGGATTGGTTTTAAGTAAAGACGGACAGGAAATTCCAACCGGACGAATCTTGGCCAGAAAAGTAGACAGTGACAACTTTCAGGATGCTACTTTTTTCTTAAACAACGGCGGACAAAAAGGACGTCAGACAGCATTTATTACAACAGGTTCGTATCGTATAAACACGTTTTTGTTCGAAATTGTAATCGCAGATCAGATTAAGATTTACGAGAACATGATTGGTATTGTAACGGCACTTGACGGAGAACCAATTCCGCAGGGACAAATTGCAGGTAAATTTGTTGAAGGTCATAACAACTTTCAGGATTTTGACAAGTTTTTAGGAAGTGGAGGAAACCGTGGCTTACAGCCTCAGGTAATGTTGGCAGGTTCTTATTATATTAATACTTGGGGAATTTTAATCGAACAAAACCCAATGACAGATGTGCCAATTGGATATGTTGGTGTTGTAATCTCGTATATTGGAGAAGACGGACAAGATGTTACAGGAGATACTTTTAAACACGGAAATATTGTTTCGAAAGGGCAGCGTGGTGTTTGGATGGAACCACTTGGTCCGGGAAAATATGCTTTGAATAAATATACAACAAAACTAGAAGCAGTTCCAACAACAAACCTGGTTTTAAACTGGGCAAATGCAAGAAGTGAATCGCATGATTTAGATAAAAATCTTTCTACGATTACCGTTCGTTCAAAAGATGGTTTCCCTTTTAATCTTGATGTAGCGCAAATTATTCACGTTCCGGCAAATGAAGCGCCAAAAGTAATTGCCCGTTTTGGAAGTATGAACAACCTCGTTTCTCAGGTTTTAGAACCTACTATTGGTAACTATTTTAGAAACTCGGCGCAGGACAGCGATGTGATTTCTTTTTTATCAACAAGAAAAGAACGTCAGGAATCGGCTAAAAATCATATTAAATTAGTTCTTGACGAATACAATGTAAACGCAGTTGATACTTTGATTGGAGATATTGTTCCGCCAGATTCATTGATGAAAACTCTAACCGACAGAAAATTGGCAGAAGAGGAGCAAAAAACATATCAAACCCAAAGAATGGCGCAGGAACAGCGTCAGGGAATGGAGAAAGAAACGGCCATCGCAGATATGCAAAAAGAAATTGTTCGTGCTTCGCAAAGTGTTGAAATCGCACAACGTACAGCCGATGCAACCGTTAAAAAAGCAGAAGGAGATGCAACGAGTTTAAAACTAAACGTAAACGCCGAAGCCGAAGCTACAAAAATGCGTGCAAATGCCGAAGCCGAAGCAACAAAAGCAAGAGCGGGAGCACAGGCAGAAGCAACTAAACTAAATGCAAGCGCCGAAGCAGAAAGAATCTCGAAAACAGGTTTAGCCGAAGCGGAAAAAATTATGGCAATTGGTAAATCGACTGCAGAATCATACCAACTTCAGGTTAGTGCAATGGGCGGTGATAACTTCACCAGATATAAAGTAACCGAAGAAATTGGTAAAGGAAATATCAAAGTAATTCCAGATGTTTTAATTTCCGGAAACGGTGGTTCTGATGGTTCTATCAGTGGACTATTAGGTTTAAAATTAATGGAAATGATGGATACCAAAGATTCTAAAGACAGTAAGAATCCTAAGAAACAATAAGTATTTGTGCATTGTAAAAATGCAAATTGTTAGATGTAAAATGTCAGATATGAATGTAAAATACATCGTATAACGTAGAGCCGCACAGCAGTACGTCTAACACAAAGTTTTAAATCCGGTTTGCGAAAGCAGATCGGATTTTTTTGTTAAAAGCTGAGCAACTTAGTATCTCAATCCCGAAGCCTCGGGATAGCATCTTTCAAGAAAACCTTTGTACCTTTGCACCTCTGAAACTTTGATCTTCCCTTTAGAAAAAATGAAAAAAATTCTCCTTCTTTCCGATACTCACAGTCATATTGACGATGTAATTTTAAAATATGTTAATCAGGCCGATGAAGTTTGGCATGCTGGAGATATTGGAGATTTGAATGTAACGGATACCATAAAAAAATTGAAACCTTTACGATGTGTTTATGGAAATATAGATGATGCACAAGCAAGATTAGAATTCCCGTTGCACAATCGTTTTTTATGCGAAAACGTTTCGGTCTGGATTACACATATTGGCGGTTATCCGGGTAAATACAATCCGGCGATAAGAGAAGAAATGGCGTCGAATCCGCCTAAATTATTCATCTGCGGACATTCGCACATTTTGAAAGTCATATTTGATAAAAAGAACAATTTATTACATATGAATCCCGGTGCTGCCGGAAAAAGCGGATTTCATCAAATGCGAACTATGTTGCGATTTGTAATTGATGATGATAAAATAAAGGATCTTGAAATTATAGAAATAGGAAAAAAATAAGATTTTATAAAACAGGAACTTTTATTTTGACAGAAGTACCGGCATTATCATTTTCTCTTGAAATAATAGCAAAACTTCCTTTTAATTTTTTAATTCTTGCTCTGATTCGGTTAAGGCCAAAACCTTCCTGATTTAATTTTTCACAATTAAAACCTATTCCGTTATCGTGAATAATAATGATTAAATTATTTTGTTTTTCGTGTAATGAAATTTGCGCTTTTTTTGCTTCACTATGTTTTATAATATTGCTAAAAAGCTCGCTTACTACGAAATAAAGTTTTATTTCAAATTTTTCATTATATCTTTTTGTAGTTGCGATCGAACTTAAAAAATCAAACTGAAGACTTGAATTAGAATTTTTTTCGCATAAATCTTCTAAGGCATAAACCAAACCAAACCGAACCAAAAGTGTTGGAATTAATTCGTGCGACATATCACGCAAACGATCGTGGGCATCTTCAAGAATAGATTTAGCTTTAATAAGTTCTTCTGATTTTATATCGTTTTGAGCAGTAAAAACATTTAAATGTAAACCAACTGATGATAATAAAGAGTTGATATTATCATGTAAAAAAGAGGCGATTTTTTTTCTTTCATTTTCCTGCCCGTCAATTCCGGCATTAATAATGTTGAGCTGTATTTTTTGCTGTATATCTTTTTGCTTGTTTTTTCGTTTCAATTTGTCATTCTGATACACAAAATAAAGTAAAACAATCATTGTTATGGCAAGAACCATAAATAAGCTTACTATTTTTTTATTTGTAGATTTTTCCAGTTCAAGCAATTGATTTTTTTCAGGTGCTATATTAACTTTGATTTCTTTTTTTAATTCTTTTAAGCCAGTTTTTGGTGTAGATGCGTGCTGGCTAAAAACCGGAATCGCGTTTAAGCCAGAGAAAAAAACAAGTAATAGAATTATTCTAAAAATGTACATGGTAACACAATTAGGGTTTTATTAAATTATTTTTCAAAGCATATTTTACAACACCAACAACATTTTTAGTATTTAGTTTTTTCATGATGTTTTTACGATGTGTTTCGACCGTATTGACGCTTATAAAAAGTTCTTCACTAATTTCTCTTGCACTATATTCTAAAGAAATTAAAGTAATGATTTCAATTTCCCGTTCACTTAAAAAATGATTATCTATAAAATCCGGTCTGTTTAATTTTGGATTATTTTGAGTAAAGTTGGTAAATATTTTTTCTCTTATATGTTTATCGAAATATTCTTCATCTTTATTTACGGCTTCAATTGCTTCGATAATATTTTCTCCGGCACTTTTTTTTGTCAGATATCCTTTTGCGCCCAGTTTCATTACTTCTTTTACAATTTTCAAATCATCATAACTGGAAAGAATAATTACTTTGCATGGAAATCCTTTTTCATTAAATTCCTTCAAAACTTCAATTCCGTCTTTTGCAGGCATGCTGATATCCAATAATAAAATATCTGTTTTATTGTGTAATACATCTTCATAAATTGATGTTCCGTCTAATGAATTCCCTACCACTTCAAAGTCAGAAACAGTACGCAATAAATTGGTAAGTCCATCGATAAGCACTTGGTGATCATCAGCAAGGTGTATCCTTATTTTATGTTTCATGATTGTTTTTGAGTCTGAGAAATCAAACTTATGAAATTTATCTTACAAATTAACTCTTTAGCGCTTGTTTTTTGGGAGTTCGGGAAGAATTGAAGAAAATTTTGGACACAAAAAAACCCGAATTATAAAATCCGGGTTCTCTTCGCACATAAATTAAGTTTATAGGTTTACCTCAAACGATCTACAGATTTTACGAGATCTTCGTCTTTCTTGATGGCCTTATTAGCTAACACTAATAATACGATAGCAACAATCGGAAGAAACATCCCAATACCTTTCTCAGAAACTGCGTTAACAGTCTCTCCAGATAAATTTAGTGATCGGTATACAAATAATCCTAATAAAATTAAATTTAATATTATGTTCAGCCTGCCCATTACAAACTGATTTTGTCTTTTTTTGTATGAAATAATACTAATAACGGTAAGCATCGTGCTTAAACCTAAAATAATAGTATAAACCTGGTCTTGCATAAAATAGAAAGCTTTTCCGGTATTTAATGTCCAAAGCGGAATAAAAAACAATAAAACCCCTGTTACTACAAAGGTAAGAATTAAATATACGGTTTGAATTCGTTGTATCATGGTGTAAAATTGTTTTACAAAAATATATTTTCTTTTTATAAAATACTATTGTATGATTAAATTTTATTCGTATTATTGCATCATAATACCGTAAGCACTTCATACTGCGGTTAGTTGAAAACAATTATCTACCTATTCTTTTTACAGTATTTCCTTTAAAATAATTAAATTCATAGAATATTCATGTTTGATATTTCTGCATTAAAAGAAATGAAGCTTTCTGAGCTTCAAGAAATAGCTAAGTTAGCTAAAACTATAAAGTTTAATGGTGTTAAAAAAGAGACTTTAATAAGTCAGATTTTAGCACATCAAGAAGCGACTGTAGCGCCGCCTGTACCTGCTGTTGCTCAGGCAGAAGTTGATGACAAACCCAAAAGAGCACGAATTGTACCTGCAAAAAAAGCAGCAATCAGTAAAAATGCTCCCATTCTGGAATTTGATAAAGTAGAAGAAACCCCTGAAAAAATTGATGCTCCGGTAATTTCAAAACAAAACCCAAAAGTACAGGAAACTCCAACAGTTGAAGAAACTGTAGAAAACGGAGAAGTAGAAAAGAAAGGACCAAAAATTGTCAAATTTAATAAATCAGCTTACGAGAAAAAAGTCGCTTTGCAAAAAGAAAAAGAAGCTGTAAAAGAAGTTGTTACTGATGAAGTTTTAGAAAACATTGATTCGACTTCAACACCTGTAGCTGAAAAAGCAGAAGAAATTGCTCCTGTAAAAAAGATCAACCCAAATCAGCTTAAAAAGCAGAATCCGAATCAAAATCCCAACCAAAACGCAAATCCGAATCAAAACGCAAACCCAAATCCTAATCAAAATGGGAATGTAAACGGAAATGGAAATGGAAACGGGACTAACGGAAACCAAAACCCAAATCATAAAAATAAAAAGAATAATTTCAGAGATTCAGATTTTGAATTTGACGGAATTATAGAAAGTGAAGGTGTTCTTGAAATGATGCCTGACGGATACGGATTCTTACGTTCATCAGATTATAATTATTTAGCTTCTCCGGATGATATTTATTTATCAACTTCACAAATCAGATTATTCGGTCTTAAAACCGGAGATACAGTAAAAGGAGTAGTTCGTCCTCCTAAAGAAGGCGAAAAGTTTTTTCCCCTGGTTCGTGTACTAAAAATTAATGGTCACGATCCGCAAGTAGTTCGCGACAGAGTTTCTTTCGAACACTTAACACCGGTTTTCCCTTCAGAAAAATTCAAATTAGCCGAAAAAGGCAGTTCAGTTTCAACACGTATTATCGATTTATTTTCTCCAATAGGAAAAGGACAGCGTGGTATGATAGTCGCACAACCGAAAACCGGTAAAACAATGTTATTAAAAGACATTGCAAATGCGATTGCAGCCAATCATCCTGAAGTTTATCTAATCGTTCTTTTAATTGATGAGCGCCCGGAAGAGGTTACAGATATGCAACGCAGCGTTCGTGGTGAAGTTATTGCTTCTACTTTTGACAGAGAACCACAGGAACACGTAAAAATTGCAAACATCGTTCTTGAAAAAGCAAAACGTTTGGTAGAATGCGGACACGATGTAGTGATTCTTTTAGATTCGATTACACGTTTAGCAAGAGCTTACAATACAGTTCAGCCTGCATCAGGAAAAGTTTTAAGTGGAGGTGTGGATGCCAATGCATTGCAAAAACCAAAACGTTTCTTTGGAGCTGCCAGAAATGTAGAAAACGGTGGTTCGTTAAGTATCATCGCAACAGCATTGACAGAAACAGGTTCTAAAATGGATGAGGTTATCTTTGAAGAATTTAAAGGTACAGGTAATATGGAACTTCAATTGGATCGTAAAATTGCAAACAAACGTATTTTCCCTGCAATCGATCTTACTTCGTCAAGTACACGTCGTGATGATTTGTTGTTAGACGAAAAAACATTACAAAGAATGTGGATTATGCGTAAATATCTATCAGATATGAATCCTGTAGAATCTATGGATTTTGTAAACGACCGTTTCAAGAAAACCAAAAATAACGAAGAGTTTTTGATTTCTATGAATGACTAAGAGAAAAGGTACAAAGGTTCTAAGGGACTAAGGTTTTCTTTTTGGAATCTATAATATAAAAAAAGGGATGAAGTTTTAAACTTAATCCCTTTTTTGTTTTTTCAGATAATATAGATTTAGTTTAAAAACCTCAGAACCTTTGTCTCTTTGACCTTTGTCCTATTTTTTATCAACTACTGGGCGATTTTCTCTATTCGCTAATTCCCACGCAACAACAAAAGCTAATTGTGTTCTTTTTGTTAAAGCGTCGTATTCAATTTTTTGAGGTTCGTCACCCTTACCGTGATAATCTTCGTGAACTCCGTTAAAAAAGAAAACTGCCGGAATACCGTTTTTTGCAAAGTTATAATGATCAGAACGCTCATAAAAATGATTTGGATCTTTAGGATCATTAAATTTAAAATCTAAATCGACTTTAGTATATTTTTCATTTTGAGCAACTACAATATTATGCAAGTCTGATGATAACCTGTCGGCACCAATAACATACACATAATTGTTTGTATTAGCATGCTCTACATCGCGACGGCCAATCATATCAATATTGATGTCTGTAATTGTATTAGCAATTGGAAACAATGGATTTTCAGAATAATAACGAGAACCGTGTAATCCGTGTTCTTCACCTGTTACATGCAAAAATAAAATAGAACGTTTTGGTCCGTGTCCGTCTTTTTTAGCTTTTGCAAAAGCTTTCGCCATTTCCATTACAGCAACAGTTCCGGAACCGTCATCATCGGCACCGTTATAAACTTCACCATTTTTAATACCAACGTGGTCATAATGAGCCGAAATTACCAAAACTTCATCCGGTTTTTCAGAACCTTCTATATAAGCCCAGATATTTTCAGAATCAGGCAGGTTTTCGTTACGTTTTGCATTTAAAAAAGCTGCGGGAACCGTTTGATAATAATCTTTTGCACCTTTAGGAAACGAAATCTTATTTTTCTTGTATTGTTCGATCATGTAAAGACCTGCTTTTTTCTGACCTTGTGAGCCAGTTTGACGACCTTCCATTTCATCAGAAGCAACTACATATAACATTTTTTTTAAATCTTTTTGGGTAATCACTTTCACGTATTTGGTTGGATCTGAATTATCCTTCGATACAACCGACTGTGCATTTTTACATGAAAATGCTGAGGCAATTAATAATAGAACTACGAGTTTTTTCATTATGGGGTTTAGTGTAAATTAATGAATATGTAAAAAACATAAAAAGTTAGTAAAAATAGTATAAAAAATGAGTTTATGAAGAATAGAAACACACTTTTAATAAAAGAAACAATTCTGCTTTCTCCGTAAAAACGATGATGCGCAGGATAAAAATAGTATGACATCCATAGTATACCCACAAAATTTGCAATATCGGCTATAAAACCTAAAGTGCTTCCAAACAAATCAGTAACTCTCTGAATAATAAACAGAATGAGGAATATTAAAAGTAAAAACGAAAAATAATGCAGCGTAAATATTCCGTGATCAAAATAATACCATTTCTTTTTATCATGAAAAATCCATAAAAAGAAGGCAAAAAACGGCATTATTATAAATAATATTTTAGGGATATTATGAACAAATGATTCAATAAATTTTTCTACAATTTCTTTCTTGGTATTATTTTCAGTAACATGCACGACCTTTTCATAAACCCAATATTCAAAATCGGTATACTTTTCACTCGGTTTTCCATATTTTTGAATGGAGTCGATTTCTTTCATCGGCTGTAATTCAAAATAGGGGTTTTCGTTAAAAGTTTTAGTTGCCTTTTTATCTTGCTTAATAAGGTTTGTTGTAATCTCTTTTTCGCTATTATTTAGATTTTCGCTTACGTGATTTGGAAAGAGAGCAATTAAAAGAAAAGTAATAAAACTGATAAAAATATAAAGACGAACCGGCGCCAGATAAGACAATCTTCTTCCTGAAAGATATTCTTTAGTTAAAGTTGCAGGTTTAAAAAGTAAATTTTTAATTGTTTTCCAAAAAGCGTTTTCGTAATGGGTTAAATCTTCAAAAAAATGAATAAATAAATGGTGAAACGTCTTTCGGCTGTCTGTATTTTCCTGTCCACAATTTGGACAAAATCTTTGCTCGACAACGTGCCTGCAATTCAAGCAGGTTTTGTCTTTTCTAATAGGACTATGTGACATTGGTTATTGCAATTGATTTGGTTTTGGTTGTTAAGTTTTTTTTTGTCACAGATTAAAAGATTAAAATGATTTTAAAATCACACACCTTTTAATCCATAGTTATGAATGCTATTTTTTCAACACTTCATTCAGGAAAAGCTGTAAATGTTCAAAAGATCTTTTTGCAGCAACCGGATTGTAAGCGGCACCTTTTGAGTTATCATTTCCGGCTTCCGGATTTGTAAACGAGTGTACGGCATTTGCATAATAAATCATTTGCCAATCGGCTTTTGCGTCACGCATTTCTTGTTGAAAAGCAGTAATTTCTTCTTTAGATTCGTACGGATCGTCAGCACCGTGACAAACTAAAACTTTAGCTGTAATTGGTTCAACGACACGACTTGCATCTTTGCCTAAACCACCGTGAAACGAAGCAACGCCTTTTACATTCAAATGTCCGCGTGCAGCTTCAAGAACTCCCGTTCCTCCAAAACAATATCCAATAGCAACAATATTATCAGCATTTGCTCCGGATTTAATTAATTCCTGCAATGCCAGATTTATTCTTCTTTGATAATCGTTGATGTTTGTTTTGTAAAAGCCAGCCAGTTTTCCTGCTTCTCCTGTATTTTTCGGATAGTTGCCTTCTCCATAAATATCAGCGATAAAAACATGATAGCCTAGTTTTGATAAATTAGCCGCAATTTCTTTTGAAGCATTATCAATTCCGAGCCAAGCCGGTAAAAGTAAAATTCCAGGGTTTTGACTGCTTTTTTTAGCAGCTTTTATAGATAAACCGTTTAATACCTGAGTTCCGTCAGTATATTTTACAGTTTTTAATTGTGCGTTTACAGTTCCGGTGAACAATATAGTAGCAATAATGATTAATGTTGAATTTTTCATGGTTTCACAATTTTTAACAAATATCAGAAATAATATGTTACAAAAAAACCTGAAAACAATACTTTTTTAACCATAAAACTTAAATTAACTCATTTAAATCATATCATGGATATAAGTTCATTTTCAAAAAAATCAAAAAATAAAATCTGCTCAATCTGCAAAATCTGCGAGCCCATTTTTTTGCCACAGATTAAAAGATTATTATGATAAAAATCAATCTGCGTGAAATCTTTTATATAAGTTCATTTTAGAAAAAATCAAAAAATAAAATCTGCTCAATCTGCAAAATCTGCGAGCCATTTTTTTTGCCACAGATTAAAAGATTATTATGATTTTTTAAAAATAATCTGCGTGCTATTTTTCTCTACAAGGAAATATTTCTCTTAAACGCACATCCCAACTCAATCATAGAATCGGTTTTAGCAATTCCCGGAATATTATCGATTTGCTCGTATAATATTTTACGCATGTGCTCATGGTTTTTCGCCGTAATTTTTAGGTAAAGCGTAAAAGAACCCGTTACAAAATAACATTCTGTTACTTCCGGTATTTGTTTTAAAACTTCAATAACTCCTTCAGAATCAGAATCTTTATTAAGAGTAATTCCGGTAAACGAAGCCCAGTCATACCCAATTTGCTTTTCGTTTAAAATAGGTTTGATGCCAGTAATTATGCCTTGCTCAAATAAGCGGTTTATGCGTTGATGCACCATAGTATTTGAGATTTTTAAATTAGTAGCAATCGTCGAATAAGCAATTCGTCCATCTTTCTCCAATTCTTTGATAATTTTTACGTCGAACTCATCTAAAATATCCATGCAATGCTGTTTAATTTTTGTAAAGATAAAAATAACTCTTATTTGAAACTTAGGATTATAATAAGATATGACTTTAATTAGTGTAAAAATAAGTTATTTTGATTTTAAAATATCAATTAATAAGTTAAATATATCTATTTCATACCTTTAAATGAATAAATTTTATATTTTTGTTTCAATAAAAAGAAATATTATGGCACATACACAAGAAATTCTTTCGTCAAAATCGGAAGTTTTAATCGAAAAAGAGAATAAATACGGAGCTCACAATTACCATCCGCTTCCGGTAGTTTTAGAAAGAGGAGAAGGTGTATATGTCTGGGATGTTGACGGAAAAAAATATTATGATTTTCTGTCTGCTTATTCTGCAGTAAATCAGGGACATTGTCATCCAAAAATTGTGCAGGCAATGGTCGATCAGGCGCAAAAACTGACTTTGACTTCAAGAGCTTTTTACAATGATAAATTAGGAAACTACGAAGAATATGTGACCAATTATTTTGGTTTTGATAAAGTTTTACCAATGAATACGGGAGCAGAAGCGGTAGAAACGGCTTTGAAACTTTGTAGAAAATGGGCGTATGAAGTAAAAGGAATTCATGAAAATTTAGCGCAGGTTATTGTTTGCGAAAATAATTTTCACGGAAGAACAACAACTATTATTTCATTTTCGAATGATGAAAGTGCCCGTAAAAACTTCGGACCTTTTACAGATGGATTTATAAAAATTGAATACGATAATCTTGAAGCTTTGGAAAAAGTTTTAGAATCATCAAAAAATATTGCCGGATTTTTAGTAGAACCAATTCAGGGTGAAGCAGGAGTTTATGTTCCATCAGAAGGATATTTGGCGAAAGCAAAAGCATTGTGTGAAAAACATAATGTATTGTTTATTGCAGATGAGGTTCAAACGGGAATTGCACGTACCGGAAAATTATTAGCCGTTCATCATGAAAATGTTCAGCCTGATATTTTGATTTTAGGAAAAGCAATTTCTGGCGGAGTTTATCCTGTTTCGGCAGTTTTGGCGAATAATGAAATCATGAATGTAATAAAACCAGGACAGCACGGTTCTACTTTTGGAGGAAATCCAGTTGCGGCTGCCGTTGCCATTGCAGCGCTTGAAGTGGTAAAAGACGAAAAATTAGCCGAAAATGCAGAACGTTTAGGAATCATTTTAAGAAAAGGATTAAACGAAATCGCAGAACGTAACAATTTAATTACGCTGGTTCGTGGTAAAGGTTTATTAAATGCCATTGTAATTAATTGTGGAGAAGATTCTGATTTGGCTTGGGAAATTTGCCTAAGATTCAGAGATAACGGATTACTGGCAAAACCAACTCACGGAAATAAAATCAGATTAGCGCCGCCTTTGGTAATGACAGAAACTCAAATACAGGAATGTCTTGAAATTATCGAAAAATCATTAAACGATTTTAGAGATTAATATAAAAAGTTTTTTTAACAGACAAAAGCATATTTCTTTCGCATAACGAACTCAAACTATGTTTGTTTAAATAAATGAAATGTCTTTTTTAAGGTTACAGAATCTATGATTCTATGTGTTTAAAAAAATATAAAAAGGCGACTGTATAAACAATCGCCTTTTGGTTATAATTACTTAAAATATCAAAAAAAAGTAACTATTTCTTTGAGCCAATGTACCAGATGCATTGGCTCATTTTATTTTAGAACCTAACTTTTTTAAGTTCCCACAACGTTTTAATAAAAGTATCTACATCTTGCGTAGTATTGTAAAATGCCAGCGACGGACGAACTGTGGTTTCAACACCCATTCTGCGTAAAATAGGCTGCGCACAATGATGTCCGGTTCGCACTGCAATTCCTTCTTTGTTTAGCGCCTGACCAACCTGATCGTTAGAATATCCCTGCAGATTAAAAGAAAGCACACTTGCTTTATTAGCTGCAGTTCCTATCAATCGTACACCCGGAATTTCCTTTATAAGCTTCGTGGCATAATCTAATAAAAAATGCTCATATTGCCCAATTGCTTCGATTCCGGTTTTGGTGACATAATCAATTGCCGCTCCAAGACCAATAGCGTCGGCAATATTTCCTGTTCCTGCTTCGAAACGATTGGGTGCTTTGTGGTATTTTATTTCCTCAAAAGTAACATCCTGAATCATGTTTCCGCCAGATTGATACGGCTGCATTTCGTTTAGCAAATCTTCTTTTCCGTATAAAACGCCAATTCCGGTAGGACCAAATAACTTATGTCCGGAAAAAACCAGCCAATCGGGATTTAAATCCTGAACATCGACTTTCATATGCGAAACAGATTGTGCACCGTCAATTAAAACTTTCGCTCCGGCGGCATGCGCCATTTCAACTATTTTTTTGGCAGGAGTTACCGTTCCCAATGCGTTTGAAACCTGAGTAAAAGCAACGAGACGCGTTTTAGAATTTAGCAATTTGGCATATTCTTCCAACAGGATTTGCCCGTCGTCGTCAACCGGAATTACACGAAGTTTTAATCCTTTTTTATCAGCAAGACGTTTCCACGGTACAATATTGGCGTGATGTTCAAGATTACTAACGATTATTTCATCGCCGGAAACCAGATTATGATCGCCCCAGCTTTGTGCCACAAGATTAATTGCTTCTGTTGCACCGCGGACAAATACAACTTCGTTTACAGAATTCGTATTCAAAAAAACTTTTACTTTTTCACGCGCTGCTTCGTAAGCATCAGAAGCTCTCGCTGCCAATTCATGCGCTGCACGGTGAATATTCGAATTTTCATTCTCATAAAAATAAGCAATACGATCAATTACCGATTGAGGTTTTTGAGTCGTTGCCGCGTTATCAAACCAAATTAACGGTTTGCCATTTACGGTTTGATTTAGAATTGGAAAATCTTTTTTAATCAGATTGGCATTAAAAGGAGAACTTTCTAAAGTGTGAAATTCCTTTGAATCGAAAGAGTTTCCCAGTACCACATTTGTATTTCTTTTATCAAAAGCAAAAGGATTCTGATCGAGGAAATAATATGAATTCGGAATTTCAGCCGGATTTGAAGGTATATTTAATCGTTTTGTAAATTGGGTATCAACTGTTTTTAAGGCTTCATCCAATTCTTTTTCAAACGAAAAACCGCCAATTTCAAATGGTGAATATTGCTGATTGAGATTCAATTCAGAAAAAATATTTTTCTCTGTTGACGCTGCTGTTCCTCCATTTTTAAAATTAGTATCAGAAAATCCGGTTTGCGGATTATTAAGGTTCACATTATTTCCATGCGGAATCTCTAGCGGAGAAAGGGCACTATTGGGATCAAATCCGCTTATTGTATTTGGATATAAAGATGAAATTCCTGTATTTCCAAAACTGGCAACAGACGGTGAAACACCAAAACCTCCAAAGGCTGGAGGTGCTTCCGGTATGTTTTCTAACTGCTGCAACGAAATAGTCGATTGGTTATAATCGCCTAAATTTCCTGCCTGCAACAACGTTTCTACAGCTTTTACGGCACGCGGATGTTCGTCTTTATTCGGACTCAGTGAAATTTCTTTAGGAAACTCATTGGGTAACGTTTTGAACAGCTCGTTTGCTAAAAACTGCAAATCGTCGATGTTAGGTAAACCGTTGTTGTTAGTATTTATACTCATGGTACTTTCCTATTTCTACATCTTCTAATACGGCAATGGCATCATCAACCAATATCGCTAACGAACAATAAAGAGAAACCAGATAGGAAGCAATTGCTTTTTCATTTATTCCCATAAAACGAACCGATAATCCAGGCGATTGTTCACCCTGAAGTCCCGGCTGAATAAGTCCGATAACGCCCTGACGGCTTTCACCTGTACGCAATAAAATGATTTTTGATTTCCCGTTTACGATGGGTAATTTATCAGATGGAATAAGCGGAATTCCTCTCCATGTCAAGAACTGAGATCCAAATAAAGAAATAGTTGGCGGAGGAACTCCACGACGCGTACATTCACGTCCGAAAGCTGCAATAGCCAACGGATGCAAAAGAAAAAAGCCCGGTTCTTTCCATACTTTAGTTAGTAATTCGTCCAGATCATCCGGAGTTGGAGCGCCTGTACGCGTTTTTATAATTTGAGATTTAGCCACATTACTCAATAAACCGTAATCTTTATTATTGATTAATTCGCTTTCCTGACGTTCCTTAATGGTTTCAATTGCCAGACGAAGCTGCTCAGAAATTTGATTGTATGGTTTGCTGTATAAGTCAGAAACACGAGTATGAACATCGACAATTGTTTGAACTGCTGCCAGATTATATTCTCTTGGATTCTCGATATAATCAACAAAAGTATTTGGTAAAACCCTTTCATCTCTTGCAGAACAATCTACTTCTATATGACTTCCGTCTTTTACTTTATTCAAACGAAACACACCCGATTCGACCGGAGTCCAATGTAAAAGATGCGTTAACCAACGTGGCGATGTCGTTCCTATTTGAGGAACTGTACGTGTTGCGATTGCTAACTGTCTTGCTGCAACATCGCCTAATGCAGTCTGTTGTTGTTTTGATTCTGCCATGGCTGAATGGTTTTAAAGGTTATTATTAGTTCATAGGTAAATTTATGTTAAAAATAAATGCACCCGAAATATTATACGTTCAATTTATTTACAATTAACTCTAAAATGTTAAAAAAATATACTTGTATTTTTCTCTATTTTTTTAGCGCTGCACCACCAGGCATTTGTTCAGCTTTTAAACTGAATTTACTATATTCTACAACTCCGGTTTTATCTGCCCAGTCAAAATATTTGGCTGATAACTGATTCACAACCGCAAGATTTTGTTTGGCTACATTTTTGGTTTCACCTCTGTCAGTATCCAGATCATAAAGTTCCCATTCATAAGACGGATAAATCGAAACTAATTTCCATTTACCGTCACGAACAGCTCTGTTTCCGGCTCTTTCCCAAAATAATGGTGCGCCTCTGTCAACCTGAGAAACATTATTAAATAAAACAGGCAATAAGCTCTTTCCAACCAAAGGATTTGTGGTCACACCATTATATTCTTTGGGATATTCAATTCCCGCCAATTCATAAAAAGTAGGAGCAAGGTCAATAATATGTCCCGTTCCCTTATCGATTCTTCCGGCTTTTATTTTTGATGGAAACCACGCAATAAACGGAGAACTGAATCCGCCTTCGTGCATATTATTTTTATATTGCTGAAGCGGCGTATTCGATAAATACGCCCAGTTTTGTTCCTGATAATCAAAAGAACCCGAAGTTCCAACTGGTCCCGTGTTTCTCACAAGTCCGCGTCCTAAAGGATTATACGTATTGAAACCGCCTTGTGCACCATTATCTGAAATGAAAATAATCAATGTGTTTTTATCTTTTTTCAGCGCTTTTATTTTCTCTAAAACCTTCCCAACATTCTGATCCATATTATCAACCATTGCGGCGTAAACTTCCATTTTGGCTTTCCAGAATTGTTTTTCGTCGTAGGTTAATTTATCCCATTCCGGAACATCAGGATCTCTTGGCGATATGGTTTGATCTGCGGGTAAAATGCCGTTTGCTTTTAGTTTCTCAATTCTTTTCTCTCTTAAAACATCCCAGCCTTCATCAAACTTGCCTCTGTATTTTGCAATGTCAACAGGTTTTGCCTGCAACGGCCAATGCGGAGCCGTAAAAGCCAGATACAAAAAGAACGGTTTGTTTTCTTTATTTTGTTCATCTAAAAATGTAACCGCGTTATTGCCAATTTCATCTGTAAAATAATACGAATCATCTTTTGGATGTAAAATTTCATTGTTTCTGATTAAAGAAACCGGATATGGATTTTTTCCGAAAGGCAAAGGTTTGGTATCAAAATAATTCGAAGCGCCTTTTAAGATTCCGTAGAATTTATCAAAACCTCTTTGGTTTGGCCATTGCGCCTGATCTTCTGAACCAACATGCCATTTTCCGGATAAAATCGTACTGTAACCGCCTGAACGAAAAACTTCGCCAAGTGTTAATGATTCTTTATTTAAATAGCCCTGATAAGCCGGCAATCCTAAATTGACATCAAAAAAACCAACTCCTGCTTTATGCTGATATTGTCCCGTTAATAAAGAAGCTCTCGTAGGCGCACAAATCGAATTATTGTAAAATTCGCGCAGGCGTAAACCTTCGCTGGCAAGTTTATCTAAATTGGGCGTTTTAATTTCTGAACCGTAATTTCCTAAATCAGAATAGCCCATATCGTCTACCATAATCAAAACGATGTTGGGTTTTGAAGTATCGGTTGTGGTTTTGTTTTGTGCCGAAACTAAAACTACTGTTGATAACAGAAGGTTTAGTGTAAGAATTGTTTTTTTCATTGTAATTGATATTTTAGTAAATCAAACATTGTGTCTAATTGTTAGTGAGGTTGCTTCGTGCCTTGCAATGACAATGATTGCGGTTATTTGCCAAACAGTAAAAAAGCGATTATCAACGTAATAATCACATTAAATAATTGCGCGATTAAAAAGGCATATAAAGGTTTTTTGCTGTTGTTGCTGAGTAAATCTTTAAAATTAGTTTCTAAACCAATGCTTGTAAAAGCCAATGCAAACCAAATGCCCTGCAGGTTTTTTAAACTGTCTTTTACTTCATCCCGAACTTCCGGAGTAATTAAAAAAGAAAATACCAGTGAAGCGACAATAAAGCCAATAACAAATTTCGGAAAACGTTCCCAAATAACGCTCAGGGTTGGTTTTGATGCCACAGCTTCTTCTGATTTATTATGTGTATATGTCCAATAAACAGAGATTGCAAAAGCGGCCACTCCTAATAAAACATTTTGAGAGAATTTTACAATCGTGCTAATTTTCAATGCCGTTTCGCCAACCAAAGTTCCGGAGGCGACAACTGCGCCGGATGTATCGATACTTCCGCCAAGCCATGCGCCCGTTACTTCTTCGGGAAAATGGAAATGTTTAGCAATTATGGGCATAAAAATCATCATGGGAATTGCGGTTACCAAAACCATCGAAATTACATAAGACAGTTTTTTTGAATCTCCTTTTATAGCGCCCGAAGTTGCAATTGCAGCAGAAACGCCGCAGATAGAAACCGCACTCGAAATCATCATCGTTAATTCGTCATCAACTTTTAATTTTCGGCAAAGCCAAAAAGCAAAATACCAAACCGATAAAACCACAACCAATGCCTGAATTAATCCTAATGAACCCGCTTTTAAAATGTCTGAAAAAATTACGCTGGTTCCCAATAAAACCAATCCAATTTTGACAAAAACTTCTGTAGAAAGCGCTGATCGAAACCATTCAGGAAGTTTGAAGAAATTACCGATTACCAAACCAATTATTAAACTGAAAATAACGGCTTCTAAATTGATAGATTTTATAGCTGAATTTCCTGCCAGAACAAGTGCAATCAGTGTTAAGAAATAAACTATGGGAAAAGTAAAAAGAAAATATTTTACAGATTTTCCAATTAAAAAAGCACCTAAAGTTCCAATCGTAATCAAATATAAAAATTGAATTAAAAGGATTTGCAGGTTTTCAAAAGCAAAGACTTTCGTTGTTAAATCGGTACTATTTGACCAGCTGAAAGCAGGAACTTCTGGAAGAAAAACAAATAGCGAAATCCCGATAATTAGAAATCCGAGAATTACAACCGTCCAGTCTTCGTGAACATTATATTGTTTTGTTTGGGTTGACATTGTATATGTATTTACTTTGAATTGCCTCCAGCTTTAGCTGGAGATAACTTATTATAATTGAAATTGGCTTTAGCCGAAATTTATTTGGCTAAAGCCTTTTATTTTGCTTAAATTTTTAAACCTCCAGCTAAAGCTGGAGGCAATTAAAAGAGGTTTGATTTAATTTTTTATTACACTATTACAAATCGACAAAGTATTTTTGTTTGCCAAAGTCAAATTCGTAATAAGTTAAATTAGGCCATAAAGGTTTTACAAGACCTTTTTCCCAGTTTTGCAATGCCGCATGAAGTTCTTTTACTTTTGCCGGATTTTTTTGAGAAAGATCTGTCGTTTCAGACTTGTCGTTTGCCAAATTATAAAGCCATTCTTCGTGTGTTTTTCCGCTGATAATTAATTTCCAATCACCGCTTCGAATTGCTTTTGCATCGCCGGAACGCCAGTATAAATTTTTATGCGCTTCTGTATTATTGTTTACGGTTGAGATCAAATCGACACCATCATAAACCCTGTCTTTTGGTAAACCGGAATGTGTAACGGCTGCAACTGTACTAAAAATATCCAATGAACTTACAGGAGTTTTATAAACGGTATGCGGTTTGATTTTTCCTTTCCATGACAATGCAAACGGAACATTGATTCCGCCTTCAAAATGAGAAAATTTACCGCCTTTTAATGGCGCATTTGTTGTGGCAAAAGTATAATCTGCGCCGCCGTTATCGCTGGCAAAAATGATTAAGGTATTTTCTTCAAGACCTTCTTTTTTTACTTTGGCAACAATTCTTCCAACGGCGTCATCAAGCGCGCTGATCATGGCAAAATACACGCGTTTGTTTTCGTCTTTTACATTCGGAAAACGATCGTAATATTTTTTACGAACCTGAAAAGGCGTGTGTGGTGCATTAAACGGAACATAAAGCAAAAATGGTTTTGTTTTATTTTTGTCGATAAAAGCCTCAGCTTCATCAGCAAATGTTTCAGTTAAATAGGCTTTATTTTTTATAATCGTTGTATCGCGGCGAATTTGTCCAATTCCAACACGTCCGTTCCCCCAAATTGTTTTATCGGTAAAATCTTTATGATGATGATTGATAATATCCGGATTATCATCTTCGGGCGTATAAAGCGAAAATGCCTGATAAAAGCCGTAGTGGTAATCGAAACCTCTGTCCAGCGGAAAAAATCCTTTGTTGTGTCCCAAATGCCATTTTCCTATAATGGCTGTTGCATAACCTTGTTTTTTTGCTAAATCTGCAAAAGTAATTTCAGATTGCGGTAAACCCTGAGTTGCAATCGAAGCATCATTTGGATATTCAATTTTTTGATTTAATCGCCAGTTATTGGTATTTATCAAATATTTGAAAGCATAATATTCTAAGTTATTTTTCGGATATCGGTCTCCGGGTTGATATTCATGACCAAAACGTTCCTGATAACGCCCGGTCAACAAACCGGCACGAGATGGCGAACAAATAGAAGCTGAAACATACCCATCTGTAAAGGTTACGCCGGAAGCTGCCAAAGAATCAATTTGAGGTGTTGGCGTTGCTTTTCCTCCGTATAATGAAATATCGTATTTACCTAAATCATCAGCAAGTAGAATGATGATATTAGGTTTTTTTTCTGAAGATTTTGAGGTGTCTTTTTGTGCCAGAAATGCTGCTTTTCCGTCGACTAATTTTTTGTCCGGTTCTATTAATTTTCCATTGGTATTAATGGGCCAGAATAAAAATAGTACGGCAATAAAAAGCACAAGCAGAATTGGTATAAGTATTTTTTTAATTCTTGTGAATGATGCCATGTTTTTGATTTAGTTTTTGGTATTGAGGTTTTTATGTTCAAAGTAGTCCAGTTTCTTTTAAATTTTGGTAAGATTTGTCATTTCGACGCAAGGAGAAATCACATAACGTAACCATACAGTACGTTGCTCTCTGGATGTGATTCTCGTTCCTCGAAATGACAAACAGTATGAATTATTTTGAAGCCAAAGCCACATCTACAGCAGTTTTAAGATTTCCTAAGCCATCTTTTTTGAAAATAATTTTTCCGTTTTGATATAAAATCAAAGTAGGGAAGACCTTTACTGTTTTTAAATCAGCAATAACCTGCGGACTTTCTTCTAACTCGATTTGAACGATTTTTAATTTCTCGCCGTATTTTGTTCTCAGGTCTTCTAAAATTGGTTTTACGGTTTTGCAGGTAGCGCAATATTTTGATCCAATATCTACCAAAACATATTGATTATCTGCGACAATTTTTTTGTATTCAGGAAGCGTTAATTTGCTTTTTAAATTGGTATAAAAAGGTTTTCCACCGCCAATCCAGCTTGCAATTCCGCCTTCTAAAATATAAACTTCAGAGAAACCTCTTTTTGCTAAATCAGTTGATAAAAGACCGCTTCGATATGCCGCAATAGAATAAATAAATACGGGTTGCGACGAATTTAAGGCGGCAACTTGTTTTTCGTAATCTTCAGATTTAAGATTGAAATTTACGGCGCCTTCAATATGATTTAAAGCAAATTCATCTGCGCCTCTGGCATCAATTATCTGTGGATTTTTTTGACTTTTAATTTTAGCATAAAAAGCATCCAACAATATATTGGCACTGTTTCCTTGCGAAAAACCTACAATTGTAAAGAGCAATATCAGCGTTGTAATACTGGTTTTGAGTATTTTATTTTTCATAACTTTTGGTTTTTGCATAAGTTTGGCAGTGTATTCAGGATTATTTTGAATACACTGCCAATTTATTTTATATTAGGACAAGCCTTTAGGTGTAATTATTTTTAACACATAGAGACATAGTTTTTGAAAGTCTAAAAAAGGCGTTCCACTTATTTTAATACATCCCGATGCTTCGGGACTATGTGTAAATGATGTATCATTTATTTAATCTTCTTTGAAAAGAGGAAAAATCTATGTTTCTATGTGTTAAATTAAATTTTTATGGACACCCAATGATTAAATCCAGAAAGGTTTATACCTGAGCCGGTTCGTCGTAATAAACCGGACTTGCTGCAACAACAGGTTCTGCTTTTGGTTTTAACGGAACTGATAAAACGCCTTCTGCCAAAGCACTTCCTTCTTTTTTAGATTTGAATATTGGCCACAAAAATTGTGCGTACCATTCTTCTTGTTTGTATGATTTCATTCCGTATGATTTTGGGAATTTACGTGTAATTAAACCCGTTCCGAAAATCACATCCCAGATGAAAAACATATTTCCGAAGTTGCCTTTAAAATGTCCAACACCGTCACCGCTTGTATCAGCATGATGCGCGTGATGCGTTGCCGGAGTTGAGATTAAACGTTCTAAAACCCATGCAATTGGATGTAAAACTTTGTATTTGTAAAAAGGTTTGTCCCATGCAATGCTTGAGTGCGCTCCTAAAGTGATGAAACTTTTAATAACCAAAACAAAAAGTGCCGGTAAACCTAAACCTAAATACGTTAAAGTTGCTGTTAAATATATTTGAGAAAATAACACAGTATAGATAAAGTTTTGTCTCGAAGCCATCGCCATTCCCATGTATGGAGCGGAGTGGTGTGTTCTGTGAAAACGCCATAAAAACGGAACTTGGTGGTGTAAACGGTGGTACCAATATTGCGTTAAATCATCGGCAATGGCGATTAGGAAAAAACCTCCCCAAAACGGAACCCATGAAAGTGTATTGGCTAAATTTGGAATTAAATAAGGTAATGCAGTTAAACTGAAAAATGCAATTACAGGCGGTAAAAGCAATTTTGGAGCTAAGAAACAAACGATATCAATTTTACGTTCTTCGCCCGTCCATTCGTCATCGTATAAACCTGCGGCAAATTCGATTGCTCCTAAAACAAGCATGAAAACGATTAATCCCCAGGTTCTAATGTGTTGAAATGCAGGTTGTGCAAATTGTAAAAATGCTGGTAATGTGATATGTGATTCTGCTACAACACCATTTGTTAGTTTAAAATAAAGGAAAATTGCCACTACAGGCAAACTGTATATTAAAAGACTGATGCTTAAATCTCTTGTTAGTTTTTCTTTTTGAACTATTGCCATGATTTCTTATTTTAAAATTTGATTAATTAATGCTAAACCACCTGCTAAAATCGCCAGTGGAACTAGAAATACAATTGCGCCAACGACAATCTTTTTTCCGATAATTTCATAGTCTACTCGTTTCATTATCTTGTGTTTTATGTTATTATTTATTTTTTTTAAAGGGTATTTTTTTAATTTTCAAGAACTCTTTAGACTTGTCCTGAAAATCAATAATGCTTTGTATATCACAAAAATAAAAATTTATTCTTTTAACTCTATAGATTTAGTAGAATTTATTTTATTTATTTTCATGAATTTTGTTACAATCCTGTCAAAAATGGTATTGTTTTACTTTTTGATTGATTTTTTTATGTAATCCTGCAAGGTTTTCAAAACCTTGTAGGTATGATTTGAGACTTGCAAAATCTTATTTAAACCTACAAGGTTTTGAAAACCTTGCAGGTTGGGTTGCTTATAATTTTAATTGGTACTTCCGGCTGGTTTATTTGCCTGACGAATTAATTCCTGAAGATTTTTACTTTTATCAGTTCCGTTATTATGTATTCTTCTGCTAAATACATCCTGCCAGTCGATTAGCGGATAAACGTTATTTTCCTTCGCTTGTTCATCAAATAATTTTTGAAGTTCGGCTAATTTTTCAGGATATTTTTTAGCAAGATTGTTACGCTCGTTAAAATCTTCGTTTAAGTTGTACAATTCCCAAACATCAGCATCAAAATTGCTTGGTGCAGGTTTTTCGCCTTTACCCAAATTATTTTTCAAAGCAAAAGAATCCGGTAAATGTGCCGCAGCGGCTTTCCATCCATCTTTGTAAATAGCTCTGTTTCCAAAAATATAATAGTATTGTACTTTGTGTAATGATTCTGCTTTTGCATCATTTAAGGAAGCATAGAAAGATGAACCCTGAATTTTATCCTGTTTGATTTCACGGATAGTTTCCGGAGCTTTAAGTCCTGCAATATCCAATGTTGTTGGCAATAAATCAGTTACGTGGCTGTATTGATTTCTGATTCCGCCTTTATCTTTAATTCCTTTTGGATAATAAACAATCAACGGATTGCGCGTTCCGCCTTCAGAATGTGCATCTTGTTTCCAGTTTTTAAAAGGTGAATTAGTTGCCTGAGCCCAACCTAATGGATAATTGGTATTTAAACCTTTTGCAGTTCCAATTTCTCCAATGTTGTTTAAATTATCCTGAAGATTTTTTTCATCAGATACGCCGCCGGCAAATAAATTTTGGTTGATTGTACCTTGCGTTGTACCTTCTTTACTTGCTCCGTTATCGCCAATCGCAACAAAAATCAAAGTGTTTTCAAGTTGATTGGTTTCTTTTAGATAATTTACAACTCTTCCAATTTCGTAATCTGTATACGTAAGATATCCGGCGTAAACTTCCATGAAACGTGCATAAACTTTCTTTTGATCCGGCGTTAATTTTTTCCAGTCTGTAATAAGCGGATTACGTTCCGGTAAAACGGCATTGGCAGGAATTACACCTAATTTCTTTTGGTTTGCCAATACTTTTTCGCGGTAAGCATCCCAGCCATCATCAAATTTTCCTTTGTATTGATCGCTCCATTTTTCTTCAACCTGATGAGGTGCATGGACTGCTCCCGGCGCATAGTACAAAAAGAATGGTTTGTTTGGAGCCGCTTTATGTTGGTTTTTAATGTACGTAATTGCTTTATCCGTAATTTGCTCTGTTAAGTGTCTTCCGTCAGGAACAATGTGTGTATTATCTTCCACTAAATCAGGTTTGTACTGATCCGTTTGAGATCCTAAGAAACCAAAAAAGTGTTCAAAACCTTTTCCTGTCGGCCATCTGTCAAACGGTCCGGCGTCTGAAGCTTCTTCGTCAGGCGTTAATCCGTATTTACCAACTGCAAAAGTGTTGTATCCTTTGTCTCTTAAAATCTCTGCAATTGTTCCTTTATCAGATGGAATTCTGCCATCCCAACCCGGAAAACCTGCTGATAAAACCGTGTGAGAGAAACCGCTAACATGCACTCGTCCTGAATTTCTTCCGGTTAATAAAGCGGCGCGGGTAGGCGCACAAATTGCTGTTGTATGGAAATTTGTATAACGTAAACCGTTATTAGCCAATTCATCAAAAGTGGGTGTTTGTATTAATCCTCCAAAACTACTTGAAGCTCCAAAACCAACATCGTCTAATAATATCCAAACGATATTTGGCGCACCTTGTGGCGCTTTTACCGGCTCAGGCCAATATTCTTTAGAATCGGCTAAGGTTTTTCCAATTGTACCTTTAAATTCCTGATCAGGATTTGATTGTGCAAATCCTTGTACTGCTCCTAATTGTGCTACAAGTAGTGCAGTAATCAAAAGCCCTTTTTTAGGACTTTTGATTGTACTGTTATTATTAATTTTTTTCATATTTAAATAGTTTGTTGGTTAATCGTAATCAATATTTTAACTATGCTATTTTATTTTATTCCAATCTTCGACACCTACTTTTACGGACCATTGCTGGTGTAATTCAATCAGGTTCTGGAGTAGTTTTGGTTCTGATTTTGCTACGTTTTTTGTTTCTGTCCGGTCTGTAGCAAGATTGTATAATTCCCAAGGCTGATTGTTTTCGGCTACTGCTTTCCAATCGCCTTTTCTTACTGCTTTGCTGCCTTCGTGTTCCCAAAACAAGGCTTCATGTGCTTCAGATTTTTGTCCTTCAAATTCCTTTTTTAAACTAATTCCTTCTAATGGCGTGAGACTTTTTCCCTGAAAAGTATCGGGATATTGAAAACCGGCATATTCCAGAAAAGTTGGAAAAATATCGATCAAATGACTTACTCTGTTGCTTTGTGTCCTTGCCTTAATATGGTTTGGATAATAAGCAATAAAAGGGGAGGCAATCCCGCCTTCGTGGGTGTTTTTTTTGAATAATTGAAATGGCGTGTTGCTCACATTTCCCCACGGGCTTTCATAACTGTCAATTGATGCAACTGAACCTGGTGTTCCGTTTTTTTGTGTAACATAATTCCAGTTTTTCACATCATCGGCACTTCCTCCATTATCTGAAAGAAAAAGAACAAGCGTATTATTTTCTTCTCCCAAAGACTTCACTTTCTGCAGGATTTCTCCAATTCCGGCATCCATTCTGTCGATCATGGCGGCGTAAATTGCCATTCGTGTATCCCATTTGTCTTTTTCTTCGGCGCTTAGTTTTTCCCAATCCGGTACTTTTTCAAAACGACTTGATAAGTCCCAGTTTTTATCAATGATTCCCAGTTCTTTTAATTTTTTAAAACGGCTTGCTCTCAATTTATCCCAGCCTTCGAGGTATTTACCTTTGTATTTTGCAATATCTTCCGGCAATGCCTGAATGGGCCAATGTGGTGCATTATAAGCAACATAAAGAAAAAATGGCTTTTGCTGATTTCGCTGTTTTTCTAAAGAATTTATAGCAAAATTGGTAATCTCTTGTGTCAGATAAGTAGCCGTATCCGTGCGGATAATTTCTTTATCTCCTTTCAAAAAAGTGACTTTTCTTCCGTCATTATACAAAGGCTGCGAGTTGAAATAACTGCTTCCGTTATTTTGTAAAGTAAAAGAATCATCAAATCCCCGATTCACCGCCCAAGCTGATGGTACTAAACCAACATGCCATTTTCCTGAAACAATCGTGTTGTATCCTGCCTGTTTAAGTGCTTGCCCAATCGTAATACAATGCTCGTTTAAATATCCCTGATAGGCTGGAAATCCTTTGTCCTGAACCATGTCTCCAACGCCTGCCTGATGCGGATACAAACCCGTGAGCAATGACGCCCGAGAAGGACAACATCGCCCTGCATTGTAAAATTGCTTTAGAATAAGCCCGTTTTGAGCGAGCTTATTCAAGTTTGGTGTGTAAATTTCTGAGCCAAAAGCACCAATATCTGAGAAACCCAGATCATCTGCCAAAATGACGATGATATTAGGTTGCTTTTTCTGGGCAAATAGCGAAGATTGTGCAACAACCAATAGGGCAATAATGAGCAGTTTTTTAATCATTTATAGTTTTGGTTGTGGTTAATTATATCCCGGATTTTGTGGCAATCCAACCGGATCAAAATTTCTTTCGCTTTGCGGAATTGGATAAAGATTATTTTTTTCAGAAACTGAATTTTTAGCGGTTACTTTTTTTACTTCGGTAACCAAAGTTCCCCAGCGTACTAAGTCAAACCATCTTTGTCCTTCCTGAACAAATTCTTTTTTGCGTTCTTCCTGAATAGCTGCTCTAAAAGAGATTTGATCCAAACCAGCCAAATCTACGGTAGCATCAGGAGTCGTAATTGGTTTTCCAAAAGCTCTTCTTCTTACCTGATTAATCAATTCGTAAGCTTCAGCAGTGGGCGCTCCCTGTTCATTTATGGCTTCTGCCAAAGACAATAAAATATCGGCATAACGAATAAGAGGAAAATTGATTGCGACATTTCCGGGCGTTGCCAAATTGGTCAAATCCAAATATTTTTTAAAAATTGGTTTTGGAAAAGTATACAAAGTTCCGGTTGTTGGGTTTACTAATTGTTTGGCGTAACTCACATCTCTGCGTGTATCTCCCGGAGCATAAATGTCGTAAAACAAAGCTACGTCAGAGATAATATCAGCAGGTTCTGTAGCTGTAAATCCGGTAAAAGAAGTAGATTGAAAAGTGCTTCCGCTAGATCCGTTTCCTGCCTGATTTGGCTCAAACTGAACAGAGAAAATATGCTCTTTTCCGTTCTTTTTCGTTTTAGTAAATATATCCTGAAAGTTTTCGAACAAAGCATATCCGTAACCGCCATTGATGACTTCTCTTGCTTTTGCAATTGTATTTGGCCAATCTTTTCGTGTTATATATACTTTTGTTAAAATAGCTTTTGCAGCTCCGGATGTTGCACGTCCGGCATCGGCAGCAGTATAAGTAGGAGGTAAGTTTTCGGCATCTTTTAAATCAGAAATAATCTGCGTGTACACTTCATCAACTGTTGCTCTTTTTGATTTTAAACTTTCTAACTGAATAGAAGTTGGTTCGTGCAAAACAATCGGAACTCCTCCCCAAAGGCGAACTGCCTGAAAGTATAATAAACCTCTAATAAATTTTGCTTCATTAATTAATCTGGTTTTAACTACTTCAGAACCTGAAACTTTCGGGATATTATCAATAGAAACATTGGCTCTGTTAATTCCGGCATAAATTTGTCTCCACGCAACCTGAACGCGGTCATTAGTAGCGTCGTGTGTTAAGGCGCTCATGGCTCGTACCTGCGGATTTGTTGCAGAAACTCCCGCTGCTGCATAATCAGAACCCATATCGGTTAAGAAATAAAGGTTTCTTCCAAATAAACTTTGTTCACCCGGATCAAGGCTTAATGAAGCATAAACCGCAGTTACACTTGCAACAGCGTCATCCTGAGTCTTGAAGTAATTATCTTCGGTTACAAAAGAGGTTGGCGTTACCTCTAAATCTGCGCACGATACAAGTAACGTGGCGCTTACTATTATTGTTATGATTATCTTTTTCATCGTTTATTTTTTTTTACTTAGAAAGTTACGTTCAGACCGGAAATGAATGTTCTTGAGTTTGGATAAGAACCAAAATCAATTCCCGGATATAAGTTATTTTGTTCGTATGAACTTACCTCAGGATCAAATCCGGTGTATTTTGTCCATGTAACCAGATTTTCTGCAGAGACATAGAATTTCACGCTTGTTGCTCCCAGTTTTTTAGAAGTGCTTTTTGGTAATGTATAACCAAGCGTGATTAATTTTAATCTAACAAAAGAAGCATCTTCAACATAGCGCTCAGAAACAATTCCTAAAGGAGAACTTGATGCTCTTGGAACGTCGTTGGTTGGGTTTGCCGGAGTCCAACGGTCTACCAAAGTAACATTAGCATTGGTACCAAGTGTAGAAATTTCTAACTGCTGATTTAAAGCGTTGAAGATTTTTGCGCCATAAGATCCCTGAAAAGAGAAATTTAAATCGAAGTCATGATACGAAATCGTGTTGCTGAAACTTGCCACAAATTTTGGCTGCGATGTTCCTAAATTTCCTTTATCAAGCGCTGTAATTACACCGTCTCCGTTGGTATCAACATACTTTCTGTCTCCCACTTTTGTATTGGCAAGACTGTTTATTTTTGGTTGTGTATTTACTTCTTCCTGAGTCTGGAAAATACCATTTGTTTTGTATCCCCAGAAAGTTCCCAAAGGCAAACCAACTTTAACCGTTACAGGCTGTTGCTGTAATAAGGAGCCGTTTGGCACTACAGGAAAAAACTGATCAACGCCATTTCCTATAGAAACTACTTTATTTCTGTTTGCAGAAAACACAATGTTTGAGTTCCATGAAAAGTTTTCTGTTCTTAAATTTTCAGTCGTTAAACCAATTTCAAGACCTTTATTTTCAACACCTCCAATGTTTTGAAGTACACTCGCATATCCTGAAGTTAACGGCACCGGAACGCTGATTAATAAATCGTTTGTTTTTTTGTAATAAACATCAAAAACAAAATTTACTTTTCTGTCTAATAATGATAAATCCAAACCAACATTATATTGCGTTGTTTTTTCCCATTTCAAATCCGGATTTGCCAAACGGGTAGGGGCTAATCCTGTATATAAAGTACCTCCAAAAGAATAATTTACAGACCCCATTGAAGCCAGTGAAAGATAATTTCCAATTTCCTGATTTCCTGTTGTTCCTGCTGTAAGTCTAAGTTTGGCTTCGGTTACACCTTTAATGTTATTGGCGAATTCTTCATCAGTAATATTCCATGAAAAACCTGCTGACGGGAAATATCCCCAAAGTGATTTAGAACCAAATCTTGAAGAACCATCTGCACGTCCGGAAAGTGTAAAGTTGTATTTTCCTCTGTAAGAGTAATTTACTCTGGCAAGCCATGATTTTAAAACACTTTCGAATGCATCACTATATGGTTTTACAGGAACACCATCCTGAATAGAATTGTACGTATTTGCATCGTTTACAAAAGTGTTTGCACCTGCCGTTACCGTTTCACCTTGTGTATATTGAAGCGTATAACCTCCTAAAGCTGAAAATTTATGGTTTTCACCGAAAGTGGTATTATAATTCAGCGTATTTTCATTCAATACAGAACTTACCAATCGGTCTCCAATAGACGCCAATCCTTTTGTTCCTGCACCGTTTGTTGTATTTGCAGGCGCATAATAATTTTGTTTCGTGTTAATTACGTCGCCGCTTACAGCCACTTTTGCAGTTAGCTTTTTAGTGATTTTATATTCACCAAATAAGCTGGTTAGGATTCTGTTGATTTTAGTTTCGTTAATTGTATTTTCTAAATCGTTAATAGGATTTGGAACAAAACCATTTACAGAAGTTGCATAAATATTATTGGTTACATTATAACTTCCGTCTGCATTTTTAATAGGCACTACCGGAGCAGTAAGTACGGCGCTTACCAACGGATTCGGAGTTCTTCCGCCAGCGCTGTTTGTTCCTACACCATTTGAAATTGAGTTACTATAATTAGCGTTTACGCCAAATTTAAAATTCTGAGAATAGTTTTTTTCATAGTTAATACGAAGAGAAATTCTTTTAAAATCAGATCCAATAACAGTTCCTTCCTGATCAAAATATCCTGCAGAAATAGCGTAACGAGATCTTTCGTCACCGCCTGAAAAAGAAAGCTGATGATTTTGAACGGGAGCGGCAGATCTAAAAGCAGCCGATTGCCAGTCGTATCCGCCTGAAGTTTTAAAAGCTTCGATTTGCGCATCACTAAAAGATGGTGCCTGACCAATACTTGCCTGAACATCATTTCGCAAACTTGCCCATTGGCTGGCATTCATTAAATGAAGTTTTTTTGACACATCCTGAAATCCAAAATAACCCTGATACGAAATACTATCCTGACCTTTTGTACCTTTTTTAGTCGTAATAATAACAACACCATTTGAGCCGCGTGAACCATAAATAGCAGTTGCCGATGCATCTTTTAAAACCTCAATAGATTCAATATCAGCAGGATTTATAGTAGACAATACATTAATACTTGCCCCGGCATTTGAAACTCCTGCCGAACCATTATTGTTGTCATTATATATTAAGATTCCGTCTAAAACATACAAAGGTTCGTTACCCGCTGTAATAGAGTTTCCGCCACGAATACGTACACTTGAAGATGCACCAGGACGTCCTGAACTTTGTGTAACTACAACTCCCGCAACGGCGCCTCTTAATAAATTATCTGCCGATGAGGTTACCTGAGATAAATTGGCTTTTGGCACAGAAGCTACAGAACCAGTAATATCTTTTCTCTTTTGCGTTCCGTATCCAACAACAACTAATTCGTCCAGTTCCTGTCTTTCTTCTTTTAAGCTAATCGTAACCGGATTTTTGTCAACTATTATTTCAGTTTTCTTATATCCAATATAACTTACTATTAAAGTATAAGGAAGTTTTTGACCGGTTTGAAAATAAAATTTTCCTTCTGCATCGGTTACAACACCGTGCGTTGTACCTTTTATGTTTACAGAAGCGCCTATAATAGGCTGATTTGTAATGTCGTCGACAACAGTTCCGTCGAGTTTAGATTGTATAAGCGGGGTTGTATTTTGAGCATTAATTCCTGCTGATAACAGAAGGAGAAAAAGCAATGAGTATATGTTTAAATATTTTTTCATTTCTTTGTATTGGTTTTTAGTAATTAACAAGGAGCCTTGAAAGTTGATATTTCAACTCTCATACAGGTTCTTTCATTTAGCGATAAATTTTCTTTAAGCCTCGCCATTTCTGTTGCCGCAGAAATGGCTTTTTTATTTATTTACAGCAACATTGCATATTTTTCATTTTAGTTTTTTTAGTTATTAATTATTTTTTTTGGATTTATAGGTATAGTTTCAGGAATCATTTCGATACAAATTCAGGTATCTGATAGATTTTGTAATTTTCAATAAGAAACTTTTGGTGTGTTTTTTTGGACTCGTTTTTTTTATCCGATTATTTATAAATCGATATAAAACGAAAGTGATGCCGAGAGATTTAGCAACAGAAGCACATATAACAGAATGTGTTATAAGTGTATTTTTTAGGAAGAATGTAATACGATATGCTTTCGGTTGTTTTCAAAATATAGTTTTTTTGATTTCAAATATAATTTTAAACTCTACTAATCCTATAGACAAAGTTAATTTTAATATAATAAAATCCAAAAAAAAATACATTTTTTTTTAAAACGGCTAATTTATAAGCAAGATTTACTCGTGTTTTTAGAGTTTAATTTATTGATTTTCAGTTGTTTATTTGCATTTTTGAAAAACTTATAAATGTTAAAAATTACTATTATACAAACCACAAAATGTAGTATTTTATACTTAATATATTCGCTCTGAATTACTTGTAAATTTCAAAACAGAACCATAAAACGTCACGTTAAGCACTGATTTAGAATTTAATGCTATTTTTTTGAGAAAAAGCAGTCTCAAAAAATCAATTTAAATTTAATTTTCGGTTTGTAAATGCTAATTATAAGTGTATGAGTTGTTTATGTTTTAAAAAATAAAAAATAAATCCATTTTAGTAGAATTTTATTACTAAATTTATGCAAAAATAAAGATATCTGCTTCTTTTTATTTCCTTCATTATACCTGCCAGAATAACAATACCTAAACACTCATTTTTTATATTAATTATAAAATATTAAAAATTTGAAATGTATTTCATATATGACAATTGTCATTTTGTGTAAGAATTTATTTAATCAATTTTGTGTTTTAAAGTAAAGAATCCTTTTTTTAATTGAATACCAATTTGTTAAAATCCATATTAAAAAATAAGCTTATATGAGTAGTTTATCTCAGTCTCACAGAATTTTATTCTTAAATACACTGGCATTTACAATATGTTTTGCCTGTTGGACATTAAATGGCGTTTTAGTTACGTATTTGGTAGATAAAGGTATTTTTAACTGGACAGTTGTAGAAACAGGCTGGTTGTTAGGAATTCCTATTTTATCAGGTTCCATATTTCGGCTTCCTATTGGTATTTTAACAGATAAATATGGTGGTAAAATTGTATTTTCAATCTTATTATTACTTTGTTCGATTCCGCTTTTTCTTCTTCCTTTTGCTGATTCATTCTGGAGTTTTGCCGTTTTAAGTTTTTTCTTCGGATTGGTAGGAACCAGTTTTGCAGTAGGAATTGGTTATACTTCAATTTGGTATCCTAAAGAATGGCAGGGAAGAGCTTTAGGTATTTTCGGAATGGGAAATGCCGGTGCAGCAATCACAACTTTTATTGCTCCAACATTACTCAATCATTTATCAGAAAAAGATCCTGTAAATGGCTGGAAAATGCTGCCCATTATTTATGGTGGTGTTTTAGTAATAATAGGGATTCTTTTTATCGTTTTTGCAAAAAATAAAACAAATAACGCCGTTTCAAAAACAATGACAGAGTTGATGTCTCCGCTTAAAAACATACGGGTTTGGCGTTTTGGAGCATACTACTTTTTAGTTTTCGGCTTTTTTGTAGCCTATTCACAATGGCTGCTTCCAAACTTTATGAATGTTTATCATACGACACTTGTAATGGGCGGAATGTTTGCTACGATGTTTAGTTTACCATCCGGAATTATCAGGGCTTTTGGAGGCTATTTATCAGATAAATATGGCGCAAGAAAAGTAATGTATTGGGTTTTAGGTTCATCAATCGTAATTAGCTTTTTATTGATGTTTCCAAAAATGGAAATATTTACAGCCGGTCCCGGAGTTTTATCTTCTACAAATGGTGTCGTAACCGAAGTTTCTGCCAATACCGTAATTGTAAATGGTAAAACACATAATATCTATAAAAAAGAAATTTCAGAAAATCGTGAAACGGCTGTTTTTCCTGTAAAAAACTCATGGCAGGAAATTGTTGTAAAACAAAATCAGGAAGTAAAAAAGAAAGAATTATTAGCCAAAGGCATTACACAAATCAAGTTTAGTGCAAATATCTGGGTTTATTTGGTTTTAGTAATCTTAATAGGTATTTCATGGGGAATTGGTAAGGCGGCTGTTTACAAACATATTCCGGAATATTTTCCTAATGAAGTGGGCGTAGTTGGCGGAATGGTGGGCTTAATAGGCGGACTTGGTGGATTTATCGGTCCCATTATTTTTGGTTATCTCCTTAATTATACCGGACTCTGGACCAGTTCATGGATATTCATTTTTGTAGTATCAGTACTTTGTTTACTCTGGATGCACCGAACAATTATAAATGCAATGCGAATAAAATCACCGGATTTTACCCGAGATATAGAAGATAAATAATTAAACGAATATAAAATAATATGAAAACTTGGTTAGATAAATGGGAGCCCGAAGATGAAACGTTTTGGAATTCTAATGGAAGTAAAATTGCATGGAGAACGTTAACAATAACAACGCTTACTTTAATATTATCATTTGCCTCCTGGTTCATGATGAGTGTGATTGCAGTTAAATTACCCGGGTTAGGATTTCGTTTTACTAAAGATCAGCTTTTTTGGTTAACAGCAATTCCCGGATTGGCGGCAGGACTTTTAAGAATTATTCACACTTTTATATTACCCATTTTCGGAACACGGCATGTCGTTTCATTTGCAACGCTTATAAAGTTAATTCCCGTAATCGGAATTGGTTTTGCAGTAATGGATGTCAACACACCATTTTGGGTCTTTGCATTATTAGCCTTTACAACAGGTTTTGGCGGAGGAGATTTTTCATCCTACATGCCAAGTACAAGTTTATTTTTTCCTAAAAGACTTAAAGGAACAGCGCTTGGAATTCAGGCAGGAATTGGAAATTTTGGTGTTTCGGTAGCGCAATTTGTTACGCCGCTTATTATAAGCGTCAGTATTTTTGGCGCCGCGTCAGTATTTACAAGTATCGATCATAAAGAAGCAATAGTTGTTTTTCAGAATGCCAGTATTGAAAAACAAAAAGAGGTTTTTGCAGCTTTAGATCCTGATGTACAAGCCAGAATATTGACAAACGTAAATGAAAATATAACTGATTCAGTAAGAACTGCTACACATTCTAATGATAAAGTCGTCGTTTTTGTTTCATTGCCTTTAAAAGCAAAAGCCAAGGCGATCGCAAATGCCAACCCAAAAATGGCCGAAAAAATATTAAATGATATCAGTCCTGAAAATACGGCGGTTAAAAACACAACAATATACCTGCAATCAGCGGCATTTTGGTACGTTCCTTTTTTAATCCTATTATCAATTATAAGCTGGTTTTATTTAAGAAGTATTCCAATGAAAGCCTCTGTTAGAGAACAAATGGACATCTTCTCGAATAAACATACCTGGTATTGCACCATTACGTATGTGATGACTTTTGGAACATTTGCGGGTTTATCTGCGGCGTTTCCGTTAATGATTAAATTTTTATACGGAGATTTCCCAAATGCTCCTGATCCTTTGGTTTATGCTTTTTACGGACCGCTTATTGGGTCAGCAAGCAGAATTGCTTTTGGATTTGTCGCCGATAAAGTTGGAGGCGCAATTTTGACTACAATTACCGGTTTAGGAATTTTAGCGGGAGCAATTATTTTAGTTACTCAAGGATTAGTGGCGCCAACAAGTATGGAGCAATTTCCTCTTTTTGTAGCAGTAATACTGGGAATGTTCTTCTTTACCGGAATTGGAAATGCGGGAACGTTTAGACAATACCCAATTATTTTTGCAGAAAACCAACGTCAGGCAGCCGGAGTAATTGGCTGGACAGCTGCAATCGCTGCATTTGGACCCTTTATATTTTCTAAATTAATTGGAAATAATCTTTCAGCGAACGGCACTGTAAATCAATTTTTTATTGGAGTTGCAGTTTTCACAATACTGGCAACAAGTATCAATTGGTGGTTTTATAATCGTAAAAATTGCGAAAAACCAAGTTAATAAGTAATCATTAAAATTTATTAAGGATGAAGACTAAAACGTTCAATACAAAAGCTTTACTTATCGCAACGCTCGTTTCTGCATTAACGATAGTATTGGTTTTTTTAGGATCAAGACAGCTGCAAAATTTTGATGCCGCTTTAATCACTTATTTATTCGGGACTGTATTTGCTTTTTTTGGAATCGTATATCGTTATACCGTTTGGCTGCAGCGACCGCCAACCTGGATGTATTTTAAACGAAGCATTACTTTTTTGTTTACCGGAAAAATAGTTGAACATATGTGGTTTTTAGGCAAAGAATCGGTTGAAAATATAGTAGTTCAAAAATTTATTTATCCCAGAAGTAAATACCGCTGGATGGCGCATTTTTGTATTGCTTTAGGCTGTCTTTCTGCCTTTGCAATAACAATTCCGCTTACGTTTGGGTGGATTCATTTTACATTGGCGCCAGATTCCATTTCAATTTATGAAGCTCATTTTTTTGGATTCAAAATGATGGATTTTAAAATAAACTCATTCTTGGCATTTCTAATTTTTCATGCCTTAAACTGGTCTTCATGGTTAGTTATAATTGGATCTGTTTATTATTTGCGCAGGCGATTGACAAATCCGGGATTAATTGCAACTCAAACTTTTGAAGGCGATTTATTACCCTTAATTCTATTAATAGCAATATCAGTTACAGGATTATGTCTTACCTATTCGTATCAATTTATGAAAGGATTTGCATATGATTTTCTTGCCGTAATTCATGCCGTAACCGTAATTATGTTTTTAATATGGATTCCGTTTGGGAAATTCTTTCACATCATACAGCGTCCGGCTCAAATAGGAGCACATATTTATAAACAAGAAGGAAGAAAAAAAGGAATGGCAGTTTGCCCGCATACAGGCGAAGAATTTGCAACACAACTTCATATCGATGATTTAAAAATTGTAACCAAACAATTAGGTTTTGATTTTACACATGAAGACGGAACTTCCCATCTCGATTTAAGCCCCGAAGGAAAAAGATCACGTTTGGCGAAAGCACACTTAAAAGCAAGATTAGAAAACGGCGGTAAGCTGTTTGGATAAAGTCGCAGTGAAAAAACAGTTTACAGTCTCAGTTTACAGTGACAGTAAAAGCAGTCACAGTTTGTAGACTGAGAACTGAGAACTGAGACTGAAAACTGAGACTGAAAACCTGAAACAAAAATAAAAAAAAAGACATGGCAAAATTACCCGTATCAATCGAGAAAATTATTGAAGATTTTGGTCCTCATTTAAATTATGCGCCAAAAGATGGTTACACAGGTAGAGATGAACCGGATGAAGTAGTAAAAACACATTGTTGTTTTTGCGGAATGCAATGTGGAATTCAGTTATTGGTAAAAGAAAATAAAGTAGTTGGTTTTGAACCGTGGATGGAATTTCCGTTTAACGAAGGTCGTTTGTGCCCAAAAGGAGTACAGCGTTATTTGCAAAATAATCATCCTGATCGTCTTTTGCATCCCATAAAAAGAATAGAAGGCAAAGGTTTTGAGAAAACATCCTGGGATGAAGCAATGGATAAAACCGTATCTGAAATAAAAAGAATACAGGAGAAATATGGTAAACATGCATTCTCGATGTTATCAGGCGTATCACTAACCAATGAAAAAAGTTATCTCGTTGGAAAATTTGCCCGTGTAGCCTTAAAAACCAGAAATCTGGATTATAACGGAAGACTTTGTATGGTAAGTGCCGGAGCCGGAAATAAAAAAGCTTTTGGTTTAGATCGCGCCTCAAACAATTATTCTGATTTAGAATATGCAGAAGTAATTATTGTTGCCGGAGCCAATATCAGCGAAACGTTTCCAACATTAACGCACTGGATTTGGAAAGCCAGAGATCGCGGCGCAAAATTAATTGTAATCGATCCAAGAATGATACCGTTAGCCAGAACTGCTGATGTGCATTTAGATGTAAAACCCGGAACAGACTCCGCTTTATATGGCGCAATGCTAAAATATCTGGTAGATCACGATATGCTTGATCATGATTTTATAGACAATTATACATCAGGATTTCAGGAAACAATCGATGCTGTAAAAGATTATACCTTAGAATGGGCAGAAGAAATTACAGGAATTGATAAATATAAAATACAAGAAGCCGCAGAATTATGGGGAAAAGCAAAGACTAGCTTTTTACTTCACGCACGCGGAATCGAACATCACTCCAAAGGTGTTGATAATGTAGTTGGCTGTATAAATCTCGTTCTCGCAACCGGAAGAATTGGAAGACCTTATTGCGGATATGGAACCATAACCGGACAAGGAAACGGACAAGGCGGAAGAGAACACGGTCATAAATGCGATCAATTACCGGGAAATCGTGATATTGAAAATCCGGAACATCGTAAATATATTTCTCAAGTTTGGGGAATTGACGAGAAAGACATGCCCGGAAAAGGATTAACAGCTTATGAAATTATAGAAGCCATTCATAGCGGAGAGATCAAAGGATTGATTTCCATTTGTTTTAATCCGCTGGTTTCGCTTCCAAATAATAATTATGTCAGGGCTGCACTTGAAAAATTAGAATTCTACGTTTGTATCGATTTCTTTTTAAATGAAACGGCTCGTCATGCGGATATTGTTTTAGCAGGTTCTTTGCAGGAAGAAGAAGAAGGAACAACAACATCTGCAGAAGGTCGTGTTATTAGAATTCGTCAGGCAGTTACGCCTCCGGAGAAGCCAGAACAGATACGTCAATATTGCTGGAAATAGCCAAACGACTAGGAGAAGAAGATAAATTTACATACGAAAACAGCGAAGCTATTTTTAATGAATTGCGCGTAGCCTCAAAAGGCGGAACCGCAGATTATTTTGGAATATCCTATAAAAAAATAGAAGATAATATGGGCGTTTTTTGGCCTTGTCCAACAGATGATCATCCGGGAACACCAAGATTATGGGAAGATAAAGTATTTGCAACTCCCGATAAAAAAGCACATTTTAATCCTGCTCCATATAGAGAACCCGGAGAAATTACTAATGACGAATACCCAATAACCCTTACTACAGGTCGTGTAGTTTCACAATATTTAAGCGGTACTCAAACACGCAGAATAGGTAAATTGGTAGACCAGTTCCCTGAACCTATGTTAGAAATTCATCCGGAACTGGCTTTAAAATATGGAATTAAACAACGAGAACTGGTTCGGGTAGCAACAAGGAGAGGTGAAGGAATTTTTCCGGCGAATATCGTTGAAACTATACGCAAAGACACCGTTTTTATACCATATCATTGGCCGGGAGCCAAATCTGCAAATCAACTTACAACCGGAATTTTAGATCCTGTTTCAAAAATACCCGAATTTAAAGTTTGTGCCTGTTTATTAGATCCGCTGGGGGAAATTGCACCGCCATCAAAAGAATCAGAAGCTTATGCAAGTGTTTAATCTATAAAATTGCAAAATTATGAACTTGACTAATTTTAATAAAAATGAAGAGTTTTTTGTAGATCTGCAGCGTTGTATTGGCTGTAAAGCCTGTGAAATGGCGTGTGCAGAATGTGAGACAAACGGACAGGAATCTTTGATAAGCGTGAATTATGTAGAAAGATCATCAACGATTCAAACCACAGTACAGGTTTGTATGCATTGCGAAGATCCGGTATGTGCAAATGTTTGTCCTGCCGATGCGATTTCGCAAGATGAATTTGGAATTGTTCATACCGCAAATACAGAAAGATGTATTGGCTGCTCAAATTGCGTAATGGCATGTCCTTTTGGAGTTCCTAAAAAAATGGAAGAGTATGATTTGATGATGAAATGTACCATGTGTTACGACAGAACAAGCGTAGGTAAAAAACCAATGTGCGCAACTGTTTGTCCCAGCGGAGCATTATTCTACGGCACAAAGGCCGAAATCGAAGAAATGAGACCCAATAGTTCTCCTGTTAATACCTTCATATTCGGTAAAGAAACAGTAAATACCAAAGTAAATATTATGATGCCAAAAGGCAGTAATGAATTAAGAATATATTAAATCCGGAATCGATGTCAAAAGAAGATAATTTAAACGAAAACTGGAAAAAAGATTTCCCGATAAAAAAACAGGAATCAACTCAGGTGAGCCGACGGGATTTTGCCAAATTCCTGACTTTTGTTTCAGGCGGATTAATGGTTGGCAGTGGATTTGTTGCTGCAAAAGCCTATTTATTGCCAAAAGAAAGTGTTCAGGGAGAACATTTTATTTGTAATAAAGAAGAAATTCCGGTAGGAGGAACACGAGGATTTGTAATTGAAGGAAGCACAATTCCGTATATTTTAGTACATCTTGAAAGCGGAGATTTCAGGGCTTACGAACAAAAATGTACACATTTGTCCTGTTCTGTTTTTTACAAACCCGGAACAGGAATAATACATTGCCCTTGTCACGAAGGATCTTTTGATGCCATGACAGGAGATGTAATTGCAGGACCACCGCCAAGAGCGTTGCCGCAGTTAGAAGTATTTTTTAAAGAAAATGCCGTTTTTGTAAAAGCACTTGCAGCAAATAAAAACAGTTATTTATAAATCCTAAATTTAATAAGTATGAGTACTTTTAGAAGAAGTCAGAATCGAGTAAATCCTAATAAACTGAACAACATACTTTCGACACTTATTTTTATTTTAATTTTAAATGTCAGTATTCAGATTTGGCTGTTATATGCTTCATTAAATAATGCACTTGATAATAATAAAGAGATATTATTGCCTGCTTTTATTGCCTCAGCGCTTTTATTTTTTATTGGTTTTGCGTGGTTATATTTTCTTCCAACAGGAAATTTTAAAAGCAAAAAATAAGGTTGTCCGTTTAATCAGAAGTAAACAATACATCTATTAATCTGTTTTTTTGATAGAATTAGAAGAATTAGCCCTAAATTTATATTCTTTTAAAATTTATATTTACTAATGTTTTAAACTAAGTAAAAATACTTATATTTGTAATAAGTATTTTTTGCTTGTATACAAAATAGCAGCCATGATTCAAGTTGAACAAGCCTTATCAATTATTGCAGAGAATAGCGCCACAATGCCCATTCAGAAAATTTCTGTGCATAAAGCATTAGGATATATTTTAGCAGAAACCGTTTATTCGCCCATAAATATGCCGCCTTTTCGTCAATCTGCTATGGATGGTTATGCTTTTATTCACAGTCAAAGACATCAGTATGATGTAATTGGTATTTCGCAGGCAGGAGATCATACTGATATAAAATTGAAAGAGAATGAAGCAGTACGTATTTTTACCGGTGCTTTTGTACCTAAAAATGCCGATACAGTTGTAATGCAGGAACATGTACTGGCTAATGAAAATTCGATTTTGATTACCAGAATGCCGGAACAATTTACAAATGTTAGGGCAAAAGGAGAACAAATCGTAAAAGAAGAGGTTGTTTTTGAGGCGAATACTTTAATAACTCCCGCAGCAATTGGTTTTTTAGCCTGCTTGGGAATTACGGAAGTAACCGTTTATAAAAAACCAAAAGTGGCTATTTTAGTTACAGGCAACGAATTGGTAAAAGCAGGTAAAAAATTACCAAAAGGGAAAATTTATGAAAGTAATTCGATAATGTTGCAGGCAGCGCTGCAAACCATTGGAGTTACTAAGACGAAAGTTTATAAAGTAAAAGATAACCTTAAAGCAACAAAAAAAGCTTTAAAAAATATTCTTCCAAAATTTGATATTGTTCTAATTTCCGGTGGAATTTCTGTTGGAGATTATGATTTTGTGAAAGAAGCCTTATTAGAAAATGGAGTAGAAGAACTTTTTTATAAGATCAATCAAAAACCCGGAAAACCCATGTTTTTTGGATCTAAAAATGAGACATTAGTATTTGCATTACCCGGAAATCCCGCATCATCGCTTACCAATTTTTATGTATATGTGTATCCCACAATTAAAAACCGAATGGGATTTTCTAAAACGCATTTACCGAAATTAGTTCGAAAATTAAACACAGGCTTTACAAATACAACCGAAAAAACATTGTTTTTAAAAGCATTGTATGACGAAACAACCGTAACAATTTTAGAAGGACAAAGTTCAGCAATGCTAAATACCTTCGCAATAGCCAATTGTTTATTGATTGTTCCAAACGATATTGAAATTTTAAAAAAAGGACAAGAAGTGACTTTGTTGCCAATTGATTAATTAGACAATTAGACAATTAGACAATTAGATAATTAGGCAATTAGAAAATTAGATAATTTGAAATGGGTAATGCAGTATGTAAAATTAAACACACAGCCTGAAACCTTAAACCTGAAACAAAAAAACTTGAAACCTGAAACAAAGAAAACCTGAAACCTGAAACAAAAAAAACCTGAAACAAAACCTATGAACCTCCTTAATTCCGAAAATATCCTTCTGTTCAGCTTTGCATTAATTGTGATCGCATTTTTATACTCAAGTGTTGGACATGGCGGTGCATCTGGATATTTGGCTTTAATGACGATTTTTGCTTTTCCGGTGGCGATTATGAAACCTTCGGCATTGCTGTTGAATTTATTTGTTTCCAGTATTTCATTTTTCTTTTATTACAGAATGAATTATTTCAAGCCAAAACTCTTTTATCCGTTTGCAATAGCATCAGTTCCTGCAGCGTTTATTGGTGGTTTTGTAACTCTGGATAATGCAATCTATAAAATCATTTTAGGAATTGTATTGGTTTTTGCAGCATTACGATTGTTCGGAATATTTAATTTTAAAGAAAAAGAAACCGTTCAGATAAATCTTCCTTTTGCATTAACTATTGGTTTTGCAATTGGTTTATTGTCAGGAATGTTAGGAATAGGCGGAGGCATTATTTTGAGCCCGATTTTATTATTTTTAGGATGGGCAACCGTAAAAGAATCGGCAGCGATTTCGAGTTTATTCATTTTTGTGAATTCATTTGCCGGAATGCTGGGTTTCTTTTTAGGAGGAAAAACAATTCCGATAGACAGCTTTTATTTAGTTCCAATTGCCGTTATTGGTGGCATTTTAGGAGGTTTTTATGGAAGCGGTTATTTCTCTAATAAAACTTTAAAAATGGTTTTGGGAGTAGTAATTTTAATGGCAAGTATAAAATTGATTTTTCCTTAGATAATAATATAAACATAGATTATAATTAAAAATTATTTGCCACAGATTTCACAGATTAGAATGATTAATCTTTTTAATCCTTTAATCTGTGGCAAACAAAAAAATAAGATTGGCAAAAACCTGAAACCTGAAACAAAAAACCTGAAACTTGAAACAAAAAATTTGAAACAAAAACACTCATGAAAACACTAACAGTTTTTATTCTTTGCGGAGGAAAAAGTTCTCGAATGCAGTCAGAGAAAGGATTGGTATTGTTTCAGAATAAACCTTTTGTAGAACATATAATTCAGGCAATTTTGCCCGTTACAGATAATATTGTCTTGATTACAAATTCAAATGATTACGATTATTTGCCCTATTTAAAAATAGCAGATATAATAACAGATAAAGGTCCGTTGGGGGGAATTTACACAGCGTTGTCACATTCTGAATCTGAATTTAATTTGATTTTGAGCTGCGATATTCCATTAATTTCAACGGAATTATTATCAGAATTAATTTCAAAACATAACGATGAAGCAGAGATTACGGTTTTTGCATCAGAAAGTAAATTGCATCCGTTAATTGGAATTTATTCAAAAAAATTATTGCCCGTTGTTAAAACTGCAATTGATAACAATGATTTGAAAATGATGAATTTAATAGCAAATGTTCCGCATCAAATCATCAATATTGACGAAAGTGAAAACTTTCCTTTAACGAATATTAATTCGGCAGATGAATTAAACGACCTGAATATCAATTTAAGTTAAAAGTTATGCGAAATTCAAAAACACCAAAATTGACGATTGTGGGCGCAGGTCCGGGAGACGCTGAATTGATTACTTTAAAAGCGATTAAAGCCTTAGAAAGTGCCGATGTAGTTTTGTATGACGCATTGGTAAACGAAGAATTATTACAATATGCAACAAAGGCAGAAATTGTTTTTGTAGGCAAACGCTTAGGCTGTCATGCGTATACACAAGATCAGATTAACGAGTTGATCGTGTCAATGGCAAATCGTTACGGTCACGTTGTGCGCTTAAAAGGCGGTGATCCGTTTATTTTTGGAAGAGGAAGTGAAGAAATTGAATATGCAGAAAAATTAGGATTAGAAACAGCCATTGTTCCCGGAATTTCATCTGCTTTAGGTGTTCCGGCTTCGGTAGGAATTAGTCTGACACAACGCCAAATTGCTGAAAGTTTTTGGGTGATTACAGGAACAACCTCGAATCATGAGTTATCTAAAGATATAAATTTAGCCTCAAAATCAGCGGCAACAGTTGTGATTTTGATGGGAATGCATAAATTGGAAGAGATTATTTCGATTTATCAACAAAACAGAACCGATGATTTGCCCATTGCAATTATTCAAAACGGAACAAAAAATACCGAACAAAAAGTAGTTGGAACAATCAGTTCAATTGCTAAATTAGTATCAGAAAATAAGATTTCTTCGCCGGCAATTATTGTAATTGGAGAAGTGGTAAAAAATACCTCAAAATTAACTTCGTATTTTAAGGAGTATTTTGATGATGAATTTATTTTTCAAAATTTAAATTTATAATAATGATTGAGATTAAATATTTTGGAGCTGTCGCTGAAAAGACCAAGTGCGAGTTTGAAAAGATTGTTTCTTCTGAAATTTCATTGCAAAAATTATTGCAGAATCTTGAAGAAAAATATCAGTTTGATTCGTTGTCATTTAGTGTTGCGGTAAACCAGAAAATAATTCCAAAAGCAACAAATTATACTTTAAAAACCAGTGATGTTGTTGCCTTATTGCCTCCATTTGCCGGAGGATAAAATAAATTTTATGAATACATCAGAACGCTATAACAGACAAATCATTCTTCCGGAGATTGGAGAAACCGGGCAATCTAAATTATTAAAAGCAAAAGTTTTAGTAATTGGTGCCGGTGGTCTTGCTTCGGCTATATTGCCTTATCTGGCGGCAGCAGGAATTGGTGAAATTGGAATTGTGGATGATGATGTTATCGAGATTTCGAATTTACAGCGTCAGGTAATTTATAAAAGTTCAGCACTTGGAAAATATAAAGCCGATGAGGCAAAAGCCATGATTTCTGAGTTAAATCCGTTCGTAAAAGTGAATGCAATTGCTGAGAAATTATCAGCGAAAAATGCCGTTTTTTTATTCGAAAAATATGATATTATTGTTGACGCCACAGATAATATAGCAATCAAATATTTAATTAATGATGCATGTTGTGTTACAAATAAACCAATGGTTTACGGATCTATTTTTAGGTTTCAGGGTCAGGTTTCGGTTTTTAATTATCAAAGCGGACCAACGTACAAATGTTTGTTTCCGGATGAAAATACCCAATCTTTAAATTGTGAAGATGCAGGAGTAATTGGAATCTCGGTTGGAATTATTGGAATGCTGCAAGCGAATGAAGTTATAAAAATGATTCTTGAAATAGGTGAAGTGTTGAGTGGTAAAATACTGGTTTATAATATTTTAAATAATGAACAGCAAAAGTATGACTTTGAAAAGAATACATTTGTTTTGATAGATAAAAAAGCTTTCGAAGAAAAGTATAAAGAAACTGAAAATCAGATTGAAGAAATTTCTGTTGAGGCAATTCTGAATGAAATAGATAATGAAGAAGTTCTTTTTTTGGATGTTAGAAATGAAGATGAACTTCCTAAAATTAATTTCAAAAATTCAATTCAGATTCCGTTAATGAACCTCGAAAATGAATTTAGAAAATTAAATCACAACCAAACTATTTATGTTTTCTGTCAATCAGGAATCAGAAGTAAAATGGCAGTTGAATTACTTGAGAAAAAACAATTTAAAAATATAAAAAGTGTCATAGGTGGCGCTTTAGCATTCAATCAAATATTAAAAGAAAAAGTATAGCCACAGATTACACAGATTAAAAGGATTATTTTTATATTTTGTCATTTCGACGGAGGAGAAATCACATCCAGAGAGCGACGTACTGTATAGACATACTGTGAGTAAGTTTCTAGTGCGATTTCTCCTCCACAGAAATGACAAAGTTGGGAAATTATAGCAATTAGTGAAAATTAATGAAATTCGTGGCAAAAAAAAATCATTAAAATCTGTGGCAAAAAGATAAAATAATCTGTGGTAAAAAATAAAAAGAAATGAGTAAAAATGTATTTATAGAAGGTCCAATTTCTCCTGAATTTATAGCAGAATCGATTGCCAAACATCAATCAAAACATACGATTGGTGCGCACAATATTTTTCTGGGTCAGGTTCGCGCTGATGTAATTCATGATAACAAAGTTGTTGCAATTGATTATTCGGCGTATACAGATATGGCAAATGAGGCTTTGCACACCATTAGAGAAAAAGCTTTCGCTAAATACGATTTAACCTGTATGCATATTTATCACAGTTTAGGCATTGTAAAAGCGGGCGAGATTTGTTTGTTCGTTTTTGTTTCGGCAACACGACGCAAACAAGTTTATGAAGCAACAGAAGCCATAGTAAACTGGATAAAAACAGATGTACCGATTTTTGGTAAAGAAATGTTTGAAAATGATACATTCACCTGGAAACAAAATACCTAAAATGGTAGATATCACACATAAAATAAACACTTTAAGAGCCGCAACAGCAACAGCAATTGTAAAAGTTAGCAAACAGGAAACAATTGATGCTGTGGTAAACAATCTGGTTCCGAAAGGGAATGTATTTGAAATGGCAAAAACGGCAGGATTATTTGCGGTAAAAAACACCCATTTATCGATACCGGATTGTCACCCGATTCCTATTGAATTTACCTCGGTAGAATATAAAATTGAAGGTTTAACGATTGAGATTATCTTTAAAGTAAAAACGGTTTACAAAACCGGAGTTGAGGTTGAAGCTATGCACGGCGCATCGATTGTAGCATTGACAATGTACGATATGTTGAAACCAATCGATAAGGAAATAGAAATTTCAACTATTAAATTAATCAATAAAGAAGGCGGAAAATCTTCTTTCAAAAATAAATTTCCAAATGCAATAAAAGCGGCGGTTTTTGTGTGCTCTGATTCTATTTTTGCAGGTGATAAAGAAGATCGTTCCGGGAAAATTATCGTCGAAAAATTAACTTCGTACGGCGTTGAAACTTCGCATTACGAAATCATTCCTGACGAAATTGATATTATTCAGGAAAAAACGAAGGCTTTCGCCGAAGGAAATCAATTGGTTATTTTTACCGGAGGAACGGGATTATCGCCAAGAGATGTTACACCGGAAGCATTATTGCCATTATTAGAAAGCAGAATTCCGGGAATTGAAGAAGCAATTCGCGATTACGGACAACAACGCATGCCATACGCCATGTTATCAAGAACGGTTGCAGGAACATTAGGAAAAAGTTTGATTTTGGCTTTGCCGGGATCAACAAACGGAGCCAGAGAATCTATGGATGCTGTTTTTCCGCATGTTATGCACGTTTTTCATATTTTAAAAGGAAAAAATCATGATACCATCTAAAACCATTTTAACGGATGATTTTGGACGAAAACACAATTATTTGCGTATTTCGTTGCTGGAGAAATGCAATTTGCGTTGTACATATTGCATGCCTGCTGATGGAATAACTTTGTCTCCAAAAGCCAGTTTAATGACGGCTGATGAGATTTTTTCTATTGCCCGGACTTTCGTAGAAAATGGTGTTGATAAAATTAGATTAACGGGCGGAGAACCTTTATTACGAAAAGATTTTCCAGAGATTATTTCAAGACTATCAACGTTAAAAACGTCACTTTCGATAACCACAAATGGTATTTTAATTGATCGTCATATTGATGTTTTAAAGCAATCCGGTATAAAAAAAATCAATTTGAGTCTGGATACTTTGGTTGCATCAAAATTTAATTCGATAACACTAAGAAATCAATTTGAGAAGGTAATTGATAATTTGCATTTACTTTTAAATGAAGATTTTTTGGTCAAAGTAAACGTAGTTTTGATGAAAGGTTTTAATGATAATGAAATTATAGATTTTATCAAATTAACACAGTTTTTGCCACTTTCAATTCGGTTTATAGAGTTTATGCCATTTGCCGGAAACGAGTGGGATAAAAGCAAAATGGTTTCTCAAAATGAGATTTTATCAGAAGTTGGAAGCGCTTTCACTGCTGAAGAAATTCAGAAATTGGAAGACGAAAAAAACTTTACTGCAAGAACCTATAAAATAAAAGGTTTTCAGGGTGATTTCGGAATTATCAGTTCGATTACAAATCCGTTTTGTGACGGCTGCAACAGAATTCGTCTGACGGCAAATGGAAAGATAAAAAATTGTCTTTTTTCTAATTCAGAAACTGATATATTGACGTCTCTTCGAAACGGTGAACCAATCGAGAATTTAATTTCAGAATCGATAAAAAACAAAAAGAAAGTCAGAGCAGGAATGGTCACTCTTGAAGAAATGAATGATCCTTCACTGCATTTTGATAATCGCAGTATGATTGCGATTGGGGGTTAAGTTGCAGGCGTAAAAAAAAGGCTCAACTCAATTAAAGTCAAACCTTATAGTTATAATTATTATTTCTTTTTTGATTTCGTTTTCTTAGAAGATTTTTTCTTATCCAGCTTCTTTGCTTTTGCTTTCTCCTTTTCTTTTTTAGCTTTTTCTTTCTTTTTAGTTTCAGCTTTAAGCTTTGCTTTTTTCTCTCTTTCCAGTTTTTTTATGACTGCTTTTATCTCTTTTTCTCTTTTCTTAACGTTTTCTTTTTTCTCCTTTTGCTTGTTTTTAGCATCTTTCAGCTTATCTTTTATAGTTTTTAAACCGGTTTCCTTTTGATTTACACTTGGTTGTTGTTTTTCCGTTTTTTTATCAACCGTCGTGATTTCTATAATTTCAGGAGTTATGGTTCCTGTTTTTGCAGTAGATCCTGTCGTTCTTTTTATAACTGCTTTTGGAGTGCTTGCAGATGCTGGTTTAACAGGTGTTCTTGCTGGAGTTCTTGCCGGTGTTTTTGCTGGCGTTTTCGCTGGTGTTTTTACAGTTGCCTGAGGAGATTTTGTGGCAGTTGTAGTTCTTGGCGCTCTCTTTACCGGAGTTTTTGCTGCCGGTTTTGGTGCTTCTGCAGTAGTATCAATTATGGTTTCGGCAGTTTCTGTTGAAGTTTCTGTGTTTTTTTCAGCTGGTGTTCCTGGCGTTCTTTTTATCATAACAGTTTCTTTAGTTGAGTAAATATGTTTTTAACTAATTGATAGTTAGATTCGTAAAATATTCGATCTTACTATTAAATTTTAGTTAAGCTAAAGTTAGGAAATATTTAAATACCATAATGTTAAGATTTTTATTACCCGCTTATTATAATTGCTTCATCACTGGAATTTTTGTTTTAATTCTCTGCAATTTCTAAAATTTTGAAATTACTTTTAGAACCTTCACACAAAGAACAACAATAGGTTTCGGGCAAATCAGTGAATAATATGCCTTTTGGAATGTTCTGACTTTCGTCACCGTATTCTGATTTATAAAGCGTTAGGCATTCCTGACATTGATAAATATCTAATTGTGGTTTTTCTTTTTTTTGCGGATTCTCTGTAGTTTCTGAAATCGAATTTCCTAATTCTTCGAAATATTTTTTACTTAATTCAATTAAAATTGTAGGTAATTCGAGTTTGTCAATATCTTGCGAATGCACAATATATTCTCTAGTATTTGGGTCGAAATTCTTCGCAAACAAAACATTATAAGTATCTCTGATTTTAATCGATTCTAAAGCTGCCGGTAAATCATTTTTTTCAATGACAACCGAAGTAAAATAGTGACCTTCACGATTGTATTCCGATATTCCAAACGTTAGTCCATACGTACTAATATCAAACTGATCAAGCGTACGAACCAGAAAGGTTTTGAGATTCAAAGCCCATTCCATAGCAACGGGTAAATGCCAGTTTAATTCGAGTAAAGAATGTCGGACATTAATTCCTTTTTTACCTAAGAATTTTTCCCATTCCAATTTTCGATCTTTCGGAATTCCTTTTATGATAAAGGATTTCCAGGGTGTTATGCATATTTTTCCAATTTTGCAATCAAAACACAAATCGCACATTTCTTTCAGAAAGTCTAAATTGTATAAATTATTTCGCCAATATAAACCCAGCCAATATTGATCAATTCCCATTCGGTTCATGCCTTCATAATAGGGAAAAGGATAAAACGGAATATGGAGCGGTTTATCAATCGTACGATTATTGGTTTCTAAAACCTCACTGACTAAAGAAAAAAGTGTATCGATTCCGCAAGATTCTTCGTCTACGATTCTTTCAATTTGATAATAAATTGTTGCAATATCCCAGCTGTAAATTAAAACCGGATACACTTCCATACGTTCCCATTTTGGTAAACGAATGTATAAATACCAATAATCTTCCTGTTCTGAAGCAATAAAATTTAAATGACCCGTAAATAATGGAACCAATTGCTGTTTTGGATCATTAATGTTTATTTTGAGTTTTGGCTGTTCCTTAAATTGCTCCAAAATATATAAAAACTTGTTGCCGGTTAACCAATTCGTATTTCTGAAAATATCGGTTGAAACATAAGATGAAACAATATTATTACCGCTTTTTTCATCAGGGAAAACAAAATGATGCTTGCCAAGCTTTTCTTTATCTAAAGATTTTAACCCTTTTGGGAAAATAATATCCTGTCTTGAACCAAATGAAATTGAGTCCAAATCATGAGCCATAGCGATATTAACCACTTCTCGCAATTCTCCCGGCGAAATAACGCCTCCTTTTACTATTAATCTTGTTAGGTTCATTTTTTTTAGTTTTTGGTTCAGGTTTTTTTGTTTCAGGTTTCAGGTTTTTTTTGTTTCAGGTTTCATGTTTCATGTTGTCGCCCTGTGTGTCATTTCGAGGGACGAGAAATCACATTCAGAGAGCAACGAACTGAGAATCCCGTAATGTGATTTCTCGTCTCTCGAAATGACAATACTTTGTCTGGATAAAGTCTATCGACAAAGTAAACCTGAAACCTGAAACCTGAAACATTTTTTTTAAACTTTACACTTCGCCAATATCTCTTTTACCTCAGTTTTGCAGCTTCCGCAGCCTAATCCGGCGCCGGTATTTTTGCATAAATCTGTGAAGTTGTTGACACCGCTTTTGATGGTTTCTTCAATATTTCCGGCACCAACCTGACTGCAGGAACACACTAATTTTCCTAAAACAGGTTTTGCATTTGAGCTTCCTCTTAATAATAAATTTCGCTTGTCTGATAATTCGATTTTGCTTTCGATCATCGTTTTAAATTCGGCAAACTCATTTTTATCACCCATTAAAATGGCACCAACAAGCAAATCATCTTTTACGATGCATTTTTTGTAATAACGTTTTTTTAAATCGGCAAAAATAATTTCTTCATAAGAATCGTCGTTTTCCGGAATCTCAATATCACCAATACTGCATAAATTAATATCTTCCAGTTTTAAAATATTCATTAAAATCGAACCTTTATAATAACTGCTGATATCGCCGGCAAGATAATTGGCGAGAATATCGGCTTGTTCTTCTGCTGCAGAAGTGATTCCGAATAGCTTATTGTTGAATTCGGCTATTTCTCCAATCGCATAAATATTAGGATTTGATGACTGTAAATACTGATTTACCTTTACACCGCGACCACATGAAAGACCTGTTTCGCGGGCGATTTCAATATTCGGAATTGTTCCAATAGTATAAACAATTGCATTTGCGATGATAATTCGTCCACTTTTTAATGCAATTTCAATTTCATTGTCATTATCTGTTTTAAAGACGGTACTTACTTCATTATCAAAATAAATCTGAATATCGCGAAGCTGGACTTCTTCGGCCAATAGTTTACTTGAAATTCTGTCTAATTGACGCTCCATTAAACGTGAAGCTCTTTGTATAATGGTAATTTTTACTTTTTTATGTTTTAAAGCTGCGGCTAATTCTAAACCTAATAAGCCACCGCCAATAATTACAACATGTTGTTCTTCAGGAGGTAAATTGGTGTTGTCCAAATAAGTTTTTAGGCGATCAGCATCTTCTTTTCTTCTCACTGTAAATCGGCCGGGCAAATGAAGCTGCGCATTTTCAGGCACAAACGGACGGCTTCCGGTTGCCAGAATCAAAGAATCGAAAAAGTGCAAATTACCCTGATTGTCTAAAACTGTTTTTTCATTTGCATTTATTTTTTCAATTGCAACACCGGTTTTCATGGTGATTTTTAGCTTGTTAAAAGCTTCACCGTCTTTTACTTTTAATAATTGTTCCCACGTAAATTCGCCAGTCATATATTCCGGAAGTAAAACACGATTGTAAAATGGGTTTACTTCATTTGAAAAAACAATAATTTCATCTGTTACATTAAACTCACGATAGTTTTGAATAAATCGGAACGAAGCTGCACCCGCGCCAACAATAACAATTTTCTGAAAAGGTTTTATATATTTTGAAATCGCAACTGTAGTATATTTAAAATCAGGTTCTTTTGAAACAGGATCAACAACTGTATTCGTTAAATTATTCGTTCTGTTTAAATCATTATCGAGTTGTTTTCCCCAATGCATGGGCAGAAAAACGACTTTTTCTTTGATCGAATCGGTTACTTTTGCTTTTACACGAACTTCTCCGTTTTTACTGGAAACAATTACAATGTCGCCATTTTTAATATCATTTTTATAAGCATCAATCGGGTTTATTTCCAGAACCGGACTTGGTGTGTGTGTCATCAATCTCGAAACTTTTCCGGTTTTAGTCATCGTATGCCATTGATCGCGAACACGTCCTGTGGTTAGAATAAACGGAAATTGCGGCGTTGGCTGTTCTGATGTATTTTCAATAAAAGTGGGTAAATTGAAAATGGCTTTTTGCGATGGCGTATAGAATTTTTTATCAGTAAATAGGCGAGGGGTTCCCGGATGATTGTAATCCGGAACCGGCCATTGAAAAGTGCCTTCGGTTTTTAATCGGTGATAATTTAAGAATGAAATATCAATGTTGGTGTTTTTAGTCAGCGCACAATGTTCCTTGTAAATTTCTTCGGCACTATTAAAATTAAAACCATTGAAATTCATTTTTTTAGCAAAGCGAATCAGGATTTCAATATCCGGAAGTGCTTCTCCGGGAGCGTTAATTCCCTTTGGTAAATACGAAATACGACGTTCAGAATTGGTCATTGTGCCTTCTTTTTCTAACCAACCGGCAGCGGGCAATAATAAATCGGCATATTTGGCTGTATCTGCATTATGCGAAATATCCTGAACGACAACAAATTTGGCTTTTTGCAAAGCTTTTTCGATTCGGCGGGAATCCGGCAGACTCACCATTGGGTTGGTACAGATAATCCAGACAGCTTTCATTTTTCCTGACTCCAGAGCTTCAAACATTTCTGTTGCGGTCAAACCGGGTTTATCAGAAATTGAATCAACACCCCAAAAATCAGCGACTTCTTTTCGATGTTCGGGATTTGCAATGTCTTTATGCGCTGCTAAAAGAGTCGCCATTCCGCCAACTTCGCGTCCGCCCATTGCATTGGGTTGTCCGGTTAACGAAAACGGTCCCGAACCCGGTTTTCCAATTTGTCCCGTTAATAAAGATAAATTCAGTAAAGCCGTATTTTTATCTACGCCAACAGCGCTTTGATTTAATCCCATTGCCCAAAGCGAAATAAAACCTTTTGCTTTTCCGATAATATCTGCGGCAAGTTTAATATCGTTTACCGAAATACCGCAAAGTTTTGAAGCTTTTTCAAGCGAAGTACTTAAAACTAAGTCTTTGTATTGTTTGAAATTTTCGGCATTATTTTTTACAAAATCATGATCTACAAAGCCTTTTTCGATAATGCGTTTGGCGATAGCATGATACAAAATAATATCAGATCCCGGAAGAATCTGCAAATGCAAATCGGCAAAAGCAGCCGTATCAGTTCGTCTGGGGTCAATAACGATAATTTTTATTTTCGGATTTTTCTCTTTGTGTTTTTCGATTCTTCTAAATAAAATTGGATGACACCAAGCCGGATTTGCGCCTGTAATCAGGAAAGTATCTGCCAGTTCAATATCATCATACGCAATGGGAACAGAATCTTCGCCAAAAGTCTTTTTATAGCCCACAACGGCTGAACTCATGCAAAGTCTGGAGTTGGTATCGATATTATTGGTTTTCAAAAAGCCTTTTACGAGTTTATTAACGAGATAATATTCTTCGGTTAAACATTGTCCCGAAATATAAAAACCAACACTATCGGGTCCGTGTTTTTTTATGATAGAAGTAAAAACGGCGGCAGCGCGATCAAGAGCAGTATCCCAACTTACACGTTCCAGCGGATAGGATTTGCTGCCTCGCATTTCAGGATATAAAATTCGGTCTGAAGTATCGTTGACAACATAATGCAAATTCATTCCTTTAGAGCACAACATTCCTTTGTTGACAGGATGATCTTTGTCGCCCGTTACCATCACACCGTTTTTTGCATCATTGGTTACGATGATTCCGCAGCCAACGCCACAATACGAACAGGTAGTTTTGATTTTGGTATTTTGCATTATAACTCGTTTTTGAATACTAAAAATATGAATTACTTTGTCTAAGATAATTCACGTATGTTGGTGTAAACAAAAATAAGTATTTTTACGTATAAATACGTATTTTTTGAATTTATTTTGAGTTTTTAGAAAAAAAGTAAAAAGAGGATTGTGAGAAGTAAAATGGGAAAATTGTGTAAAAAATAAAATGAGAATTGTAAAAGGTAAAATGGGAGAATATTGTAGAGAGTCAGTTCGTAGAGACGCATCGTAATACGTCTCTACATGATTGTGTAATTTATTTTTTCTTTCCGATAAATCGAATTACAGAACCTTTTCCGTTATGGAATAAACCTTCGTTTAATTCAATTTCTTTTTCTTCTAACTGAATGATTTCATAATTAGGAAAATCATCTTGAATTTCTTCAATCGAAAATAAAGATTCAATGTCTTTTGGTCCGCCAACTTTATCGTTTAGGGCAAGATATTTCAGATGTTTTTTGCTGAAAGCTTCAAAAATAATAATTCCGTCTTTGTGTAAATACGTTTCTAATGTTTTGTGAAGAGACGATTTTATTGCTGCCGGAAAATGAGCATAAATTAAGGCAATCGCATCAAATTGTTCTGTGTGATAATGTAAAGATTCTAATTCTCCAACCTGATAGTCAATATGTACATTATTAGCTTCAGCAAGTTTTAAGGCTTTGTTTTTTCCTTCTTCACTTATGTCAAAAGCAGCTGCTTTCCAACCTAATTTTGCAGCAAAAACTGCATTTCTCCCTTCGCCTTCGGCAGGAAAAAGAATCGTTCCGGGATTTAATTTTTCGATTTGTTCCTTAAAATAATTGTTGGGTTCTTCCCCATAAGCAAATTCTTCATTGCTGTAGCGGTCGTTCCACCTTTCGGTCCAGTTGTTGTTCATTTTTTATATATTAAAATTGATTATTAAAGGTTTATGATCACTGTGTAAAGTCCAATCGTGATAACTTCCAACTTCAACGCTTTCTAAAGTTTCGATGAAATCATTTGAAGCAAAGCAATAATCAAGATGGTAAGGTTTGTTTTCGTGACGATACAGGTACAAAGTAGGATGTTGTTCTTTGCCTTGAATTTGATTGAAGTATTTATGATAGGTACTGTAGATTTTTTTAGATTCTAATGCAGTTACCACTGTCGAGTGATTTCCTTCTCGTCGTGGTTTATCCCAAATCGTGTTGCTGTTGAAATCGCCAATTAAAATGGTTTTGTTTTCGCAGATTAAATTTTCATAATAATTAATCGCTTTCCAAACTTGCGTTACATAATGTCCGTCTTTGTCTTCGGGATTATTTGCCCAAACGGCGAACAAAGTAAAATCAACCTTTCCGCCGGTTACAGCAATAGGCAAAATGTTTTTGAAGCTTGGATTATGGCAATCAAGCAATTGAAATCGATAATCGCTATAGGAGAAAACGCCAAGACCTTTGTGCACATTTGTGCCATACCAAAGAATGTCTGTTGGCAATTTTGTTTCGCTTGGAAATTTTAGTTTTTCAGGACTTTCACATTCTGAAATTATTGCAATATCAGGCGTGTAAGCCAGAATTAATCCTGCCTTTTTTCTAAATGCCATATTACAATTCCAAGCTATAATTTTCATCAAATGAAATTTATATGCAATTTAGAATAAATATCGCTATGTATTTTTAATCTTAGCCAACAAATTTTGTTATGCCACTATCTATGTCAATTTCTGCAAAATTATGTTTCCCGATAACGATAAGCAGTTTGTTTGCATTATATCCTACATATCTTATTTGAGGTTCCCCAACTTTTGGTTTTCCGCAAACAGAAATTACATTTGTTTGCCATTTCAATTTGCTTCTTTTGTAGGCAGATATTGTTTGTAAGTCATTTTCAACATAATAGATAATATTGTTTTTTTTAATTCCTCTTTTTTGAGTTTTTGCAAAATTAATTTCTGAATTTTTTGAAATTAAAGCATCATTAAATTTTTGAGCAATACCAGTTTGAGTTACAATAAAGGTTAACATGGATAGTTTTAAAAATTGTTTCATCGGATAGAATTTGGGGTTCATAATCGTTTCAAATATAACTAATTATACATATAATAACGCTCTGATTAGACAAAAAAAAAGAACCCTTTTCCGAAATAGGAAAAGGGTAAAATATATCAGTTAATTTTGAAGAAAAACTATTTTTTCCAGCTAAAAATTCTTGGATTAACAGAAATCATTAACCACGCCCAATTGTTAGTATGACTAGCGTCTCCACCTTTTATAAATTCTAACGTTCCAGAACCAAACATTTGAGAATATCCTCCTGAAACCACAATATCTTTTTTGAAATTATATCCAAAAGTAGCATCAATTTCAGTTCCTAAATAAGAATTCATTTTTTCACCTTGAGGTAAAGGCGTAACTACATCAGCAGCAGCTAAAAATACGTGAGGCATCAAAGCAAATTGCCATTTGTTTACGCTGTAATTTAGTTTTAAGAATGCATCCTGCAAACCAACATTGTTTAAATGACCGCCGCCTACATAAAAATAATCCATATATCCATTAAATCCATGATTTGTTCCGAATAACGGGTTGAATGATTTTATTACTGTACTTCCGTCATTTGTATCTTTTCCTGATAAAAATTCATAACCTAAACCAGCTTTAAATGAATCAGTTATAGAGTATGTAAAATTTGCTGCGGCATTCCAGGCACTCACTTGTTGGTTAGTACTTTTTCCGGTTTGTCCGTAAGCGCTTAAATTAGTATCAATCTTATCGGTTTTATAGGTTAAGTACGTTCCAAAAGTTTGCTTGTAATCCACTAATAATTTTGCATCGGTATTAGCATATTCATAGCCGGTATTCAGCAATAATAAACTTGCTCCAATTTTATCAAAAGTGGTGTGATACCACGCATATTGCATCGCTTTATAATTGGCTACAGTATAAGGAGTCTGAAAAGTATTTTCAGCATCTGAATTGTAAGCAACTCCCAAGTCTAAACGTTGATTTTCTGGATGAAAACTTACTGTTAATGCATCATGGCTTTGTGCTTGTTGGCCCCAGTCTTGCTCTCCCAAAATACGTTGATTATCGTATGAAAGTACCTGACGTCCCATTCTTGCGCTCCATTTTTTTGTGAAATCATATTGTGCCCAGGCTTCAAAAACGGCAACACCATTTTTGTCAGCTGTTGCTGTAGGAGTTACATCTCCCCAGGTTCTGGTATTTTGTAAAGTCAATTTTACCGTTAAATCTTCTTGTTTGTAATTAAAATTTAATCTGGAACGTTGCGATATTTGAGAAGTACCTTCCTTTCCGTATGGTAAAAGTGTTTTGTATCCGTTTCTGTATTCGAAACGCGGCCTGATTTGTAAATTTACATCTAGTTCTTGTGCTTCAACATGAAGGCTGATTCCTCCCAAAAGTAATAAAGCAATTATTTTGATTTTTTTCATAATTGGTTTGTTTAATATGAGGCAAATTTAAATTATTAAAAAGGTTTAACTTGTGATAAAAATCATACAATTTCATTCTTTTTTAATCTTTTTAAGTTATATTACTGCCTATCAATTACTTTGGATAAAACAGGTTGTTTCTCATTCATAATTTTTGTTATTGTATAATGCATCCAAATCAAACAAATAGCCGAAAACACTAAAATAAAGATCCACGAACTGGACCAAATTCCGGTTGCAGTAAGCAAATAACTAAAGATAATTGGACCAAAAAAACCGCCCAAACCACCAATCATTCCCACCATTCCGCCAACAACGCCTACATCTTTTGGAAAATATTCCGGAATATGTTTGTAAACGGCTGCTTTTCCAATTCCCCACGAAATTCCTATTAGGATAACCAGAACTAGAAAAACCCACATATTAGCATCAAATTTAATCACAGTAATTCCTTTGGCTAAAAGTTCTTTTTTCTTTACCAATTGATTTTCTGTAACAACCACTTGCTGCCACGATGTTCTGGTTGGAAAAATAGCATTTTCAGATTCATTTGCCTTTTTTTGAGCAATAGGAAAATCAGTTTCTCCAATTTTAATATTTTTGTCAGATACAGCCGTTATATTTCCTTTTTTAGAGGCTAAAATTCCGGGTCCGGTTGTAGTGATTTCCATTTTTGGAATCATTAATAAGGCACTCAAAATAACAGAAGAACTTAAAACCCAATACATCACTTTTCGAGCTCCGAATTTATCTGACAAATAACCACCAAAAGCTCTGATAACGCCTGAAGGCAAGCTAAAAAGTGTGGCAAATAAGCCTCCCATAACCAAACTGGTTTGATAAACATTCATAAAATTGGGTAAAAGCCATTGCGAATAAGCAACAAAACAGCCGAAAACCAAAAAATAGTACGCTCCAAAACGCCAAACTCTGGCACATTTTAAGGATTGAAGCATTTGAGAAACTGTTCTGGTATCGTTCTCTATTTTTTTATTTTTAGCGAAGATTAAAAAGGCAAAACCAATAATAATTAATGCAACAGCATAAATAACAGGAAGTATTTTCCAGCCGTTTTGAGGATCATCAATCGAAAAATAATTAAGTAATGAAGGCGCTAAAAATGTAGTGATCGCTGCTCCGGCATTTCCCATTCCAAAAATTCCCAAAGCGCGTCCCTGCCATTCTTTAGGGTACCAAATAGAAGTATAGCCAATTCCTACAGCAAAACTCGTTCCCACCATTCCAAACAAAAAGCTTAACAATGCAAACATTATAAAACTATCGGCATAAGGCAATAAAAATAAAGGAATCGAACAGAGCAGGAGCAAAAGCGAAAAAACATATTTCCCGCCAAATTTATCGGTAAGAATACCAATTGGCAAACGCATAATTGAGCCGGTTAAAATAGGAATGCCGAGTAACCAGCCCACTTGTACAACGCTCCAATTGAAAATGTCATTGTCAACCAAAAAAGTAACCAATACACCGTTTAATGTCCAACAAGCAAAACATACGGTGAATGCTAAAGTATTCAAAAATAAAATCTTGTGTGATTGTGATAAAGAGTTTGTATTTTTCATAGTACTTAGATTTGTTTTTTCAAATTTAAGTACATATAAGTATTAATACGTATTTTTAATTAAGTATTTTAAGTTCAATAAGTAGATTTGCCAACATCACAAAATTGATTCTCTATTTTATTAAAATGCTATTTTTTAAAGTCGAATTTTATCTTTTAAGTAGATTTATAAAAGCGAATATTCAGCGGCTTTATTCGAAAGTTCCATTAAGTTCTTCACTTTTAGCTTTTTCATCAGGTTAAAACGATGCACTTCGGCGGTTCTTTTACTAATTTCCAATGCTTCAGCGATTTCTTTGTTTCCTTTTCCGGATAATAAAAGGGTTAAAATTTCTTTTTCTCTTTTCGTAATTACCATTCCTTCGCCTAAATTATGCTTAGATTCTAATGAAGAAGAGGAATTTGTTAACTGACTAATTAAAATGGATGAGATATCGCCACTAAAATATTTTCCGCCTGCAGCAACTGTATGCAATGCTTTCAGGAATTCTTCTTTGCTGGATCCTTTTAGTAAATAACCGTCGGCTCCTGCCTTGATAGATTTTAGTACATATTCTTCAGATTCGTGCATAGAAAGCATAATAATTTTTATGTTATTATTTTCGCTTCTAAGTTTTTCTACCAGTTCAATACCGGTTAAGTTTGGCATTCTAATATCAGCAATAAGTAAATCAGGTTTAGTGGCTGCGATAACCTCAAGAGCATCTGCGCCATCAACTGCTTCGCCTGCAACCTCAATGTTTGCTTCGTTTTCCAATAAAGATTTTATTCCATCTCTCACAAATACATGATCATCTGCCAGAACAACCCGAATAATATTACTCATGTTTTACTTAATTTTAATTCTAAATTTTTACGTATATTCATCTATAAAGATAATGCTAAGATACGTAATTTTTATAATTAGAAAATTTGTCAATTAGGAAATTAGATAATTAGATAATTTGTCAATTAGATAATTAGATAATTTGTCAGTTAGACAATTGGATAATTTGTTGTAGACTTTTGTTTAGTTTCTTTTTGAGCAAAAATTTTGTGTTTTTTTGTCATCTCGACGGAGGAGAGATCACACTTGCAGCTCGACAAAGATTGTAGATTTTGTAAACCCGACAGGTTTTAAAAACCTGTCGGGTTTGGCGTAAGTGTTAGTCCGGAAAAGACAAAGATTGGTATCTTAATTGTCTAATTATCTAATTTCCTAATTATCTAATTGACAAATTCTCTAATTCTCAAATAGGAATATTAAAAGTAATCCTCGTTCCTTCGCCTGGAATCGATTTAATAAAAATGCGTCCGTTAATGTATTGAATTCTTTCTTTCATAAATAACAGTCCCATTCCGGATTCGCTGTTGCGTTTTTTATCAACAGCATTTACATCAAATCCTTTTCCGTTATCATCAATAATAATGCTTAACAACGTTTCACTATGCGAAAGCTGTACAATAATATGTGATGAATCGGCATATTTTATGGCATTATTAATCGCTTCCTGCGTAATGCGGTAAATATTAATTTCGATTAAAGAATCTAAACGTTGATCGAAACCGGTTTTATTATAAAACAGAATTTCTTTTCCGGTAAGTTTAGAAAGTTCCTGTGTTAGTTTTGCAAGCGAAGAAACAATACCGTGATCGCTTAATTCCGGCGGCATTAAGTTGAAGGTTGCCGTACGAACGCCTTTGATAATATCGAGCGATAATTTTTTAAGATATTCAATTTTTTGTGTAGACTTTTCTTTATCGTCCAGATTGATACTTTCAAGACTAAATTTTAAACCCGTAAGCATTTGACCGATTCCGTCGTGAATTTCTTTGGCAATTCGGTTTTGTTCATTTTCCTGATTTTCAACAATTTTACTCGAAATAATTTTTTGCTGATTGATTTTTTCCGTGCTGTTTTCAATATTCAAACGTTCTACTTCGCGCTGTGCTTTTTTACGTTCGGTGATATTAAAACAAACGATTAAAAGCTCCAGTTCATCTTTTTTAATTGTTACCGGAACCATCGATAAATCGAGCCAGATAGTTTGCGCTTCCTTATTAATGATTTTAATTTCGCCTTGCCAGCCACTTCTGTGCTTTTCGAAAATAATACGATCAAAATTGATTTGTTCTTTTTCGTCTGTCGTTAAAACTTCTGAGAATTTTTTGTTGGATGAAAAGTTGGTGTAGTTTAAAAGTTTGGCAAATTTTTCTCCAATATGAATAATCGAACCATCAGGAGCAATACGACAATAAAGCAGCGTATTTTCCATGGCATAATTAAGCGATTTTAATTCTTTTACCGAGTTTTCCTTAATCTCACTAATAATTTCAGTGTCATAAGCGAGTTTTAAAGCTCTTTTTTCTGAAGATAAAAGCGTCGCGATAAGTTTCTCGATTTTTTTATTGGTAGGTTTAAAAATAAAGAAAAACTCCAAAAGCAAAACAAACAGCGTGAAGGCAAAAATCCAATATTCTATTTTGCGTTGTTCCGTTACTTTTTCATGCGCTTCAAGATCATATTGCGTCACGATCTGATTCATTTTCGAAAGAAAAACACCTTCATTTTTTAGAATATTTTGTACCAATGTTTGATTATTGGAGTTGTTTTTTTGTTCTAAATTCAGCAGAAACGAATTTGCAGCGTCTTCAATATTGTTGAAACTTGGTTTGATTTCCGTATATAACTGAGAGAGTGTCTCACTTTTTTCTTTTGGAAAAGCTAAGTTTTCACTTCCATTTTCCAATGAATTCTGAGTTGTTTTCCAAAGGGATAAAACATCTTTTAAATGCGAAATTTGTTTTTGAGATACAGTATCAGAAACATAATATAAAATCAAAACTTCTTTCACAATTTTCTGGCTCAGCATTCTTTGCTTGCCCGAAATATTGATGATTTTAGAATCGCTTAATTGTTGTTTTAAATTATACTGAACTAATAACTGACTTAAAATGATGGTTACAGCAATAGTCAAAAGTGCAAAAAAATACAATCGGCGTAAATTTTTGAAAGTGATTTTATCCGCAGCTTCCTGATTGCTTTTTTTTATCATAAAAAATCAGATTACAATCCTAAAGAAGCTTTTATTAAGTTTAAATTTTCTTCAGAATAGTTGATTTTTAAGGCTTCATCATGCCCTTTGTCCGACATTTTATCCCATGTTTTTTTGATGATATTTTTTAGTTTTTCCTCGTCATGTTTGTGTACGAAAGGATCTAAATAATATTCTAAAAAAACCAGACAAATAACATCTTCGAGTAATTGCGTTTCGGCATCTTTTTTAAGCAGTTTTTTTTCGATTAAAAACGAAACACGATCTATAAACTCTTGATTATATCCTGCTTTTACTAAGATTTCGGCAGTGGTTGCAGCATGAAATTTTTTGAGTTCTTCTCTCCATCTCAAATAACCCACACGATCCATTGGATAAGATTCGCGCGCTACTTTCCATCGGCAAATGTGCTGTGCTTTTGAAGCAATTTGTATTTCTTCTGAAGCTTCCGGCTCAAATTGCATCAATCTTTCATACATTCTGTTCGAGTAAAATAATTCCTTCGGATATTCGATATTTTGATCGGTTTCGATATTCGGATCCTGAGCGTTTTCAGCATCAATCCATTCACTTGCTTTTTGAAAAGGTGTGTTCATTTTTTGGTAATAGATAGATTTCAAAGATACTGAATTTACTCGTTGCGTGTATTTTTTAAACACATAGTGACATAGTTTTGTTTTGCGGTTAAAGACGTTTCACTTGTTTAAATGCACATAGCTATGTTTGTTAATGCAAGTGAAATGCCTTTATTCATATCTATAGGCTATGTTTCTATGTGTTTAAATTATTTTCAATTGGTATAGTCAGTCTATAAAACCAACAAACACTTCGTCTTCAATTACTTTTATGGGGTAAATTGCTATTTTAAAATCATCGCCGTTTAAGTTAGAACCATCCACCAATGAGAATGTTTTTTTATGCATCGGACACGCAATTTTCGGAATATCATCCGCAGATCCTGTCATTCCCCGCGCCAAAACCATTTCCATTTTATGCGGACATGCGTTTTGACACGCGTACCATTCGTTACGACGCGCAAAATTGAAAATGGCAATTTGTTTATTTTTGTATTTGATGCAGCCACCACGATTGGTTGGAAAATCTTCTGTTTTTCCAGCTTTAAACCAGATTTTTGCTTCGCTTGGATGCACTGTTGCGTATTGATTTAAAATTTCTTCCATTTTATTTTTTTATTTTTTTTTTTGCCACAGATTTCACAGATTATAATGATTAATCTTTTTAATCCTTTAATCTGTGGCAAAATAAATTAGCTCTTAAAATTCCACGTTTAAATTATTTAAGACCAGGCTTTTGGTGCTTTTTGATCTCGTAACGGAACAAAAACAACATTATCATCCTTTTCATCAGAGTTTACAAAGTGACTGAAACGTTTTAATAATCTTGGTTTTTCAAGAACTTGTTTCCATTCACATTCAAAAGTGTTTACCAAAGTCTGCATTTCAGCTTCTAAAGTTTCGCAAATCCCTAAGCTGTCTTCTATAATTACTTCTTTCAAATAATCTAAACCGCCGTCTAGTTTTTCTAACCAGGTTGCCGTTCTAATCAGCGGTCCAGCCGTGCGGATGTAATACATTAAAAAGCGATCCAGATATTTGATAACCGTTTCTTTGTCTATTTTTTCGGCCAGTAAAACCGCGTGTTTTGGGTTTGCTCCACCGTTTCCTGCGATGTATAAATTCCAACCGCCTTCAACCGCAATTAATCCAAAATCTTTTCCGCGAGCTTCGGCACACTCACGAATACAAGCCGAAACACCGCCTTTTAATTTATGCGGAGAACGAATTCCTTTATATCTGTTTTCAAGTTCTATTGCAAATCCGGCGCTATCGTCCATTCCGTAACGGCACCACGCATTTCCAACACAGCTTTTTACAGCCCGAAGCGATTTTCCGTACGCGTGACCACTTTCAAAACCATTATCAATTAAGATTCTCCAAATTTTAGGCAAATCACTTAAATGAGCGCCAAATAAATCAACACGTTGCGCTCCGGTAATTTTGGTGTATAAATCAAATTGTTTGGCAACTTCTCCAATCACGATTAATTTCTCGGCAGTAATTTCTCCTCCGGCAACTCTTGGAACTACAGAATAAGTTCCGTTACGTTGAATATTAGCCAAAAATCTATCGTTTGTATCTTGCGTTGTAACGTGTTTATTTGCAGTATCATTGTAAATACTGGAGAATATAGAAGCTACAACAGGTTTGCAAACTTCGCAGCCATCGCCCTTGCCATGATGATCGATAACTTCGTAGAAATTCTCGTGTTTATTGATTTTTACCAAATCGAATAATTCCTGACGTGTATAACTAAAATGCTCGCAAATAACATCTTTAACTTCTTTTCCAAGCGATTTTTGAGTGGCTTTTACCAAATCAGAAACCATTGGTTTACAGCCTCCACAGCCAGAAGTTGCTTTCGTGTGTTTTACAACATCTGAAAAATTTGAGCAGGTTTCATCTAATATAGAACAGCAGATTGCGCCTTTTGTAACATTTTCGCAAGAACAAATTATGGCTGTATCCGGTAAATCGAGAACGCTGCCTAAACCTGAACTTTCAGAACCGTCTCTGGAGCCTAAAATTAAATCTTCGGGATTTTTAGGCAAAGCCATTGCATTGCTAAAAATCTGAAAAAGAGAATTATAATCGCTCGAATCTCCTACCAAAATTCCGCCTAATAACGTTTTAGAATCTTTGGTAACGTTGATTCTTTTGTAAATTCCGCTTAATTTATTTTCGTAGATAATCGCCGTTACATTTTCATTTTCGACAAAAGGATCACCAAAACTTGCGACTTCAACGCCAATTAATTTTAATTGTGTCGACATATCGATGGTTTCCCGCATGGTTTTAGAGCCATTTAAGATTTGCTCGGCAGCAACATCAGCCATTTCGTAACCCGGAGCAACAAGTCCGTAAATATTCTGATTGTATAAAGCCACTTCACCAATTGCAAAAATTGAAGGATCTGATGTTTGCATTTGATTGTTTACCACAACACCGCCTCGTAAACCCACTTCAAGTCCTGAAACTCGCGCTAATTCGTCACGAGGTTTTATTCCGGCAGAAATAACCAACATGTCAACTTTTAACAACTCATCATCGGCAAACATCATTCCCGTTATACATTCCTTTCCGTCAATATATTGTGTGGCCTTGTTAAGATGAATTCCAATATTTAATTCCTCGATTTTAGATTGAAGCATATCGCTGGCGCCTTTGTCTAATTGTCTCGGCATCAAACGCGGGGCAAATTCTACCACATGCGGATTCAATCCTAGATCGCGAACTGCTTTTGCAGCTTCAAGACCTAGCAAACCACCGCCTAAAACAGCGGCTTCGGTAGCGCCTTTTTGTTTTATTTTTTTGGCGTAAGCCATAATAGCGTCAAGATCTTCGATAGTTCTGTATACAAAAACACCTTCTTTTTCAACGCCATCAATTGGCGGAACAAATGCAGAAGATCCCGTTGCAAGAACTAAGTAATCATACGTATGTGTTTTTTCTAAATGTGTATGTATTGTTTTTTCAGATCGATTAATATCTGTAATTAATTCAGAAGTATTGAGAGTAATATTGTTTTCTGCATACCATTCGCTGCTTGAAAGCGATAAATCGTCTGCGGTTTTGCCTCCAAAGTATTCACTTAAATGAACCCTGTCGTAAGCTCGCCTTGGTTCTTCACCAAAAACGGTAATCTGATACTTTTCCTGTCCTGATTTTGCAATGAATTTTTCGCAAAATTTATAACCCACCATGCCGTTTCCAACTACAATTACTCTTATCATGATTTCTCTAATTAAGTATTACTACGCAAATATAAGTATTTATACTTATTAAATTACGTAAGTATTTTTATTTTTTGTTAGAAAAAATGATTTTTGCATACGTATTTAGTCGTGATCTTTTATGTAGTGGGCATTTCGAAAGTATATTCTATTGGAAATTATTTAAAATTTGAAAGCATTCTAAATAATAGTTTCAAAAAATTGTCGTAAATTCATAAGAATTTTACTTGTATTTTGAGATAAATAAATATTAATAAAATCGTTATGAAAAATATAGTTTCAATATTGCTTTTACTTTTACTTACAGGCTGTAAATCTACAACGGGCAAAACTTCTGATACACAAACAACTTCTGAATATGGAACTCAGGAAGATGAGATGAAATATTTTTTTACATCAACCGGAAACGAGCCTTTTTGGGGATTAAAAATGGGAAGTGAAAATATCGTTTTTACATCTTTAATTCCCGGAAAAGAAAAGCTTGTTTTTCCATCAGTTGAAGCTGTTAAAGCAATGGATGCCAATGTAAAAATGTACAAAGTGAGTAATGAAACTTCGACAGCTGCAATTACGATTCAGCAATTAGAATGTCAGAATTCAATGTCCGGCGCAATTTCTCCCTACAAGGTTTCTGTTGAAATTAAAAATAACTCAGAACTAGAAGCTAAAAAATTAAGCGGCTGCGGAAAATATAATACAGATTATCGTTTGCATGATATTTGGGTTTTGGAAGAATTAAATGGTTTTAAAGTTTTTGTAACCGATTTTCAAAGAGAATTACCGAGAATAGAAATCAATTCTGCCGAGAATAAATTTATGGGTTATGGAGGCTGTAATGCTATCAGCGGTACTATATTTTATGAAAAAGATTTACTACGATTTTCAAAAGTCATTTCGACATTAATGGCTTGCCCGCCGGGAAATAAAGAAGGAGAATTTACAAAAGCGCTTCAAAGCACAACAACGTATTCGATAGGCGATAATAGATTAACGCTTTCAAATCCGTCCGGAAAAATTCTTATTTTTAAGAAAGTAGATTGATTTAAAATGTCTTAATATGCTTTAAAAATACCTTTATGGTATTCTTAGATACTTCAAATGCAGGATATTTTTGTAAAATAAAACTTATAAAAAATATTTTACATGAAAAGGATTTTAATACTATTTATTGCAGTTTCACTGGCTTACAGCTGCAAATCTGCAAAAGACTCAAAATCAACGGCTTCGACTAACGAAAATGCAATTGAAAAGAAATTACAGCAAACCTGGGTTTTAGAAAACTTAAACGGAAAAGTTGTTACAGAAAAGGATTTTTCAGTTCTTCCAAAAATCGTAATGACTTCTTCTACTTTTTCAGGTTCTACAGGATGTAATGCTATTAAAGGCAATTTGTCGTCAAAAGGAGAGAAACAGGTTCAGTTTTTAAATCTTACTACAGAAACTAAAAAATGTGATGCAAAGCAAGAAGGTGAATTTTTACAATTGTTAAGAACAAATTCAGGTTATTCTATAGACAATAATAAATTATTCCTTTCAAATCAGTTTGGATTGACTATGTCTTTCAAAAAAGGATAATCTTGTCGTTGAGAAGAACGAAGTAATCTTATTTGCTAAATCGATAGGTGATTATTGTTAGTGAGATTACTTCGTTCCTCGCAATGACAAATATGGTGTTCAATCATTATAAGAAAAAATCTGCGCACATCAGTGTTTTCGCATTAGCGAATCCGTTTAATCCGCGTGCCATCTCACATTGTTATTCCAATTCCTTAGGATCTTCTTCATCTTCAATAAAATCCAATTCTAAAGCCTTAACGGTCTGAACGGCATTTCCGGCAATACCGCGAATAGAACCGTACATTCCTAAAGTATTATGAACTACTTTTTCGATTTGCTTTTCGCGCTGTTTCCAGATTCTTTGCATCGCTCTTTTTTCGGCTTCAAGATCGCCTTGCATTTGTGTGAAACCTTCAACAATTCCTTCAATTTGCAAGCGAAATTCATTACTCGTTAAAAAATCATATAACATCGACATTTTATCGCCTTTGTTTTCCTGTGCCTGAACTGCCTGACTAACCTGAATTAGCGACTGACGTAAAACAGCACTTAAACCTTTAAATTCTTCATACGTACAAATCCATATTCCGTCACGCATTCCCATTCGGTCCATTCCGGCCGGCATAACTTCTGTTACCAAAACACCAATATTGGCTCTTTTGGTTCTAATATCATTTTTAAATTTCTCGATCCACGAAGGCTGAAACGCTTTTGTACGTTTACTTTCGTAATAAATAGAACCACAATTTTGAAGCTCGCGCGTGTTTACAATTTGAAGACAATCGGCACCATTTGCGCCTTTTTTAACTTCATCAATACTGTCAAGCGGAAAATTATTGGCAAGCCATTCTTCGATTGCCAATTCCATTACTTCACCTTGCAATTGCATAGAACCTTGTTCCTGCTTGCGTTTCATTTCTTCAATCAGCTTTTTTTGATCGTCAGATTGTTTTTGATACTCTTTAATTTTTAGTTCGTTTTTTTCTTCTTCCTGTTTGCGGATTTTATCACGTTCTAAAACCAAAGTTGCATTCAATTGTTTTTGAGCTTCGGCTTCTATTGCTTCCTTCATTTCGAGTTTTTCGCGTTGAAGTTTTGCAATTTCGCCCGTCATTTTATTTAATTCACGAAGTTTCTCTGATTTTTCTGAAAGCTCTTTTTCCATCAAAAGCAAACGGTCTTTATTTTCTTCGTCGAGTTTAGTTTTTATTTTTTCGGTAATTTCTTTCTCAGCTGTCTTTTTTTCGCGCTCTAAACGTTCAGCAAAAAGTTCATTTTCCTGTTTCTTTTTGGCTTCAAATTCAGCTTTTGCTTTTTCAAATTGCTCGTTTTTAAGTTCAAGTTCTTTGCTTTGGGCATTGGCTTTTTGTTGAAATTCTTTACGAATACTATCTTCTAACTGATGTTTCAGTATGTCGTTTACATCGATATTAGTTCCGCAATTTGGACACTGAATTGAAGATTGCTCTGCCATTTTTATTGATTTTTGAGTAGAATTATAATTTGCTAAGGTATTTAAAAGTTCCTTCTTTTCAAGAGATTTAGGTGTGATAAATTGTAACTTTTTTGCCACGAATTGCACAAATTTTCTCTAATTTTTTTGTGTTTGTTTTTTTTAAAGTGTACAATTTAGAAACTAGCAGTTTTTAAATTTTACGGATTTCCTTTTTTACGGAATTTTTTTTGTCATTTAGAGGAACGAGAAATCACACTCGAAATTCGACAAAGATTGGCGACTTAACAAAAAAGCAACCGCCGATTTTGTGATTTCAGAATCGTCTTCTTTTGAGGTGATTAATGAAACATCAGTGTATAAATTGACTTTCTTTAATTCAATAAAACCAATTTGAGAATCCTGATTATTTTTTGCAATATTAGATGGAACAATCGAAATTCCCAATCCATTTTTAACCAATTGTACAATCGAATTAATGTTGTTAGATTCGTGAATTATCTTTGGCGTAAAGCCATAAAAGGCACAAAGTTCCAATAAAACTTCATGATAATGTGGCGCGTAATCTTTATTGAAAAACACAAAAGTTTCGTCTTTCAGTTTCGGAATTTCTTCTTCTGAATTAATTTGAATTGAACTCTTGTTGTAAACGACTGAAAAGCCATCCCTAAACCATAATTGCGATTTTATTTTAGGTGATTTTATTGGCGACCGAATAATTCCTAATTCGATTTTTCCTTGTTCTAAAGCTAAAATTTGTTTTGTTGTTGAGACTTCAAATAGTTTGAAATTTACGTATGGAAATTGCTCTTTTAAATGTTTTATTAAATCGGAAATTACAGCCGAATATATTGAACTGATATAAGCGATTCTAAATTCACCGGAAACATTTTGGGCTATTTTTTTTGTTTTGATCGAAATACGTTCCAGATTTTGAAAAAGTACTGTTACTTCTTTTTCGAAATATTTTCCCGCCTCGGTTAATTCGACTTTTTTATTATTTCTAATGAATAAACGCGCCTGGATTTCTTCTTCTAATTCTATAATCTGGCGGCTCAAAGGCGGTTGCGAAATACATAGTTTTTCAGCGGCTTTGGTAAAGTTTAATTCTTCGGCGACAGCCAAAAAATATTTAAGATGACGTAATTCCATAAATACCTGTAAAGTATTAATAATTGACAAAATAAGTATTTTTGAAGTATATATCAAAATGATACTTTTGAAAAAAATTGTTTCACGCAGATTCAATGGATTTAAGCAGATAATCGCAGATTTTTTATTTAGATTATAGCGAGTAAAAAGAAATCATTTTAAATCTGCCAAATCTGCGTGAAATCCTAAAACAAGAAACATGAAAAAATCAACTATTGAAGAAATCAGAGAACGTTTTGATAATGATGTCGAACGATTTTCGAATTTAGAAACGGGTCAGGTTGCAACAATCGACGCTACAATTTCATTGGAATTAATTACAGAAGCTTCTAAAAGGATTGTTCCTCAAGCTCAAAATGTTTTGGATATTGGATGCGGTGCAGGAAATTATACTTTAAAAATGCTCTCAAAAGTGCCCAATTTGAATTGTACTTTGATCGATTTGAGTTTGCCAATGTTAGACAGGGCTTTTGAAAGGGTTTCTGCAGCAACAAACGGTAAAGTAGAGGTAAAGCATGGCGATATTCGCGAGGTTGATTTAACCGAAAATTATTTTGATATTATTTTGGCGGGCGCGGTTTTGCATCATTTACGTGATGATGAAGATTGGGAAACGACTTTTACCAAGATATTTAAACTGTTAAAACCGGGAGGATGTTTCATGATTTCCGATTTAATTACGCAAGACACGGATTTGTTGAATGAATATACGTGGCAGCGTTATGGCGATTATTTAGAGGGAATTGGTGGTGCAGAATATCGCCAGAAAGTATTGGATTACGTAGAAAAAGAAGATACGCCAAGATCTATGAATTATCAATTGGATTTGATGAAAAAGGTTGGTTTTAAAAGCGTTGAAATTTTGCACAAGAATATGTGTTTTGGTGCTTTTGGCGGAATTAAATAATTTTTTTTGCCACAAATTCACGAATTTATTTTTTAAAATCTATGCGTAACATATTCGATTAATTCGTGAATTCGTGGCGAAAAACTTAAACAATATCAACAACAATTTTACCAATTGCAGAACCATCACTTACGGCTTTATGCGCTTCTATTGCATTGTCTAAAGTGAATTTTCTGGAATCTATAATTGGTTTTAATTTTCCTTCTTCAATAAGTTTTGTGGTTTCTTTTAAAATATCGCCATGATGTTTTCTTCCTTCACCGCTAATCATTGGGTGTAAAACAAAAATACCGTGCAAACTTGCAGAACGCAGCGATCCGGTTGCTAAAGTATGTGTTCCAAAGGCGTAACAGCTTGCAATTTGACCATAATGGCGAATTGCTTTAAAAGAATCGTCAAGTGATTGACCACCAACAGTATCGTAGATAATATCAAAACCTTTTCCGTCTGTATATTGATTCACGTAGTCTTCAACGGCTTCGGTTTTATAATCTATCGGTGTTGCTCCAAATGATTTTAGAATATCGGCTTTTTGAGGAGAAACAGTTGCATAAACATCGGCACCAAAGATTTTAGCAAGCTGAACGACCATATGTCCAACACCGCCGGCTCCGGCATGCACTAAAACTTTGTCGCCTTTTTGTACTTTGGCTCTGTCAATCAAACCTTCCCAGGCTGTAAGCAACACTAACGGAATTGCGGCGGCTTCTTTCATAGTTAGGTTTGTTGGTTTTTTAGCTAGTAAATCTGCATCGACGGCTGTGTATTCAGCTAAAGTTCCCTGAAGACCTAAAACACCACCGGCAAGTCCGTAAACTTCGTCGCCAATTTTAAAATCGGTAACACCTTCGCCAATTTCTTCGATAACTCCCGCAAGATCAGTTCCTAAAACGGCTGGTAAAACGGGAGATGCATAAGGAGAAAGTCCTAATCTGATTTTATTATCGATCGGATTAACGCCGCTTGCGTGTATTTTTACTAAAACTTCGCCTTTTTTAGGGCTTGGTTTTTCTGTTTCTGTGATTATAAAATCAGATTCGTATGTGTTTGTGAAAAGTGCTTTCATTTGTTTGTTTGTTAGAATTATAGTATTTGAACCGTTTTGTAAACCTGAATAGGTGAGGCGGTTAAACTTTCGCTGTTCGTAATAAAATCAAGTAAATAAGGCTGGTTATTATGAATATCAAGCCCTGTTTGATCTTTCCATTCTTCCCAGATAATGAACGTGTTTTCAATATTGTGAAGATCGTAACGAATGCAGGCTTCTTCTTTTCTGGTTTCTGTAACCAAATGCTGAACCATGTTTTTAACTTCTTCAATATTTTCCTTTTTGCTTTTTATAATTGCTGTAATTGAAATCATGATTATAAAGTTTTAAAGGTTTCTTCTAAATGTTTGGTATAATTTTTCTTAAAGATGCTGATGTTTTCTGCGGTTGCACCTTTTTCAACGTCATGAAAATGGAAACCATCCAATTTTTCCATACCTGTAAATTTATTCATTTTATGGAAACCAAACATAGGTCCGTCATCTACAGATGTTTCTTCGAAGAATTCTCCCGGAATTGTAAATGCGGTTGCAGGCGCATTCCAACTTGTGGTTAACATGTATTTGCGTCCGTGTAATTGTCCGCCGGTTCCGTAATTAATATCCGGATTTGTTCTGGATCTTCCGTCGCTTTTGTAAATTCCTTTGTTGTGTCCGGCGGTGAAAACGTCGTCGATGTATTTTTTGAAAAGGTTTGGTAATTGAAACCACCAAACCGGTGTGTGATAAACGATTACATCTGCCCAAACGAACTTTTCAACTTCTTCATCAAGATCAAATTTTTGTTTGATGTCGGTTGTTTTAATTTCGAATTGTTTACTGTTTGTTAAGTATTCGATTGTCCAATTGGTAACGGTTTCATTGAATTTTCCGCCTGAATGTGCAAAATTTTGACTTCCGTTGATGATAAATATTTTCTTCATAATTGTAAATGTTCTTTTGTATTCATGATTTGTGTGAGGGATAGAAGTGAAAATCCTTTTTTATAATTTTTTTCTATTTATAAAAAAGATTGTAACGAATAGCCCGACCCGAAGGGACACGCCCAAATTCTAATTATTTAAATTTTGAGATTTTTTAAACACATAGAAGCATAGATTTTCTTTTTCTAAAAAAGGTAATTGAAAGAAACTAGTTTCTAACACATAGCTATGTTTGTTTAAATAAGTGAAACGCCTTTCTAAATTTCTATTGGCTATGTTTCTATGTGTTTAAATATTTTGTAAATGAATATTATTTTAATTTTGAAATTGCCTGATTGATAAAATCCAATTCAGAAACCGATAAGTCAAAATCCATTGTTTTTGCGTTTGAAATGGCTTGTTCTGCGTTTCTTGCTCCGGCTAAAACGATGGTGATTCCTTTTTGTAAAGTTGTCCAGCGTAATACCAATTGCGAAATCGTGATGTGTTTTGCATTTGCGAGAGAACTCAATTCTTCGACTAAAGTTTTTACTTTTTGAAGATCGAATTGTCCAAAATATCCATTTCTGTGATCGTTGTCTTTTAGTTTGCTGTCTGTGAAATATTTTCCGGTTAACAAACCTCTTTCCATCGGACTGTAAGCGATAATTCCGATGTTTTCTGCCATTGTTAGCGGAATCAAATCGGTTTCAATTTTGCGATTCAGCATACTAAACGGAACTTGATTTGAGGCTAATTGTATTGTTTTTTGTGCTTCCTGAATTTGCGATGCACTATAATTACTTACTCCGGCAGCTCTGATTTTTCCTTGTTTTATTAAGGTTTCCAAAGCTTCCATTGTTTCGTGAATTGGAGTAGTAGAGTCTGGCCAGTGAATTTGCAATAAGTCGATATAATCGGTTTGAAGACGTTTTAAGCTTTCTTCTACTTCTTTAATCACATTTGCTTTTGAAGCGTATTTATAAACGGGGATTTTTTTTCCGTTGTCATCGGCATCAAAAAAGAAATCGCCTTTTCCGTTGTTGCTTCCGTCCCAAACCAAACCAAATTTGGTTAACAATTGTACTTTTGAGCGGTCTTGTGATTTTAAAGCTTCGCCAATCATTTCTTCGCTTAAACCAAATCCGTAAAATGGTGCAGTATCGATTGTGGTTACGCCGTGATCGATTGAAGCGTGAATGGAAGCAATTGAATCTGCTTTTTCATTTCCGCCCCACATATTTCCGCCAATGGCAAATGCGCCGTATGTAATAGTTGATAATTCAAGTTCGCTATTGCCTAATTTTCTATATTCCATAATGTTGTATTTTTAAATCTTAAATTTCACTTGGCAAAATTATACCATTTTTAAGACTATTAATTTGTATATATTTGTCTTTTTTATGTAAATTTGCAACTTCAAATAAGTAGCAGTGTTATGAAAAAAGAAAATTTATATGAGCCGTTTACGGTTTCTTTTGAAACTCTGGATGAATATCCTGATGTTGGAGATCGTCATAATTTCTTTGAATTGGTTTATATTTTAGGCGGAACCGGAAGGCAATGTATCAACAAAAATATTTTTGAATATGATGCGGGACATATGTTTTTATTGACGCCTGAGGATTGTCATAATTTTACGATTGAGACGGAAACGAAGTTTTTCTTTTTGAGATTCAACGATATTTATTTGAAAAACTCCAGTCTGCAAAATGAGAATATTCAGCGTTTAGAATATATTCTGCAAAATGCAAACCATCAGCCGGGTTGTATTTTAAAAAACGATGCCGATAAATGTCTGGTAAAAGTAATGGTTGAAGCTATTATTCGTGAACATCAGGATAAAGATGTTTATAATAAAGAGTTGATTCAGCAATTGGTGAATACCCTGATTATTGTGGTTGCGAGAAATATAGCAAAGTATTTGCCGGAGCAGGTAAACATTGGCTGCGAGGCTAAAGCGATGGATATTTTGCAATATATTCAGAACAATATTTATTATCCTGAAAGAATAAAAGCGGAATCAATTAGTGATTATTTCGGAATTTCGAATACGTATTTAGGTCGTTATTTTAAGAAACATGCTAATGAAACGATGCAGCAATACATCAGCAATTATAAAACGAAACTGATTGAACATCGTCTACAATTTAGCGATAAACGAATCAACGAAATTGCGTATGAATTTGGCTTTACGGATGAAAGTCACTTTAATAAATTCTTTAAAAAACAACGCGGAAATAGTCCTTCGGAGTTTAGGAAAGTTATTCGTATTAGTGCGTGAAATTAGCACACGGATGACGCGGATTCGCAAGTGAAAACACAGATTATTGCGGATTTTTTTTGCTTATTCATGTAAAAAAAATCATTTTAATCCTTTAATCTGTGGCTAAAAAATTAAATTATTTTCTTTATAACTCTTAGTTTATGCGTGTGTTTATTGAGTTCGGGATTGTAAATTCCTAAATGGTCTAAACGGTCAATACGAACTTTTCCACTGGCGTGAATGATGTAGTTGTTTTCCATAATGATGCCAACGTGAATTATGTTTCCTTCTTCATTATCGAAAAAGGCTAAATCTCCGGCTTCACTTTCTTCAATAAAACTTAAAGGTTCTCCGTCCTGTGCTTGCTGCGAAGCATCGCGATGTATTTTGTAACCGTTTAATTTATACACCATTTGAGTAAAACCGGAACAATCGATTCCAAAAGGTGTTTTTCCGCCCCAAAGATACGGCGCATTCAAATACATGAAAGCAGTATTTATAAGTGCGTTTTTTGGTTTTATACCACTGGTTTTTGTGCCTTCAAAATCAAAATTTGAAGTATTGATTTCGCTGTTATTTAAAAAAGTTAAGGACGCGCCAAGCGGAATTGGTAACAATAAATTGTCCGGCGCAGTGATATAATCAATTAAATCTGCATTTAAAATAATGGCTTCTTTGCTTAATTGATTATAATGCTCTTCAGAAATTACCTGATATTGTTTAGAATCTATCCAGCCTTCATAATCATCAAACTGAATTTTTATTCGCGCCCATTGATTTTGGCGTTCTAAAATTTCGATGTGCTCGCCAAACAAAAGTTGTGTAACGATTTCACTTCTGTCACTTGGTTCAGATCGAACGGGTACTATGGCTAGATTGCAAATTCCGAACATTTAAGGTAATTTATAAGTTGAAAATCAGGAGCTATTTTTATAAAATAACTCCTGATTTAATGTATTATTATTTTAAGCTCTTTCGATAACAATTGCCGAAGCACCGCCACCACCATTGCAAATAGCTGCAGCTCCAGTTTTTGCATTGTTTTGTTCTAAAACATTTAGTAAAGTTACAATGATTCTGGCTCCTGAACATCCCAGCGGATGTCCTAGTGAAACAGCACCGCCATTTACGTTTACTTTATTGTTATCCAGATTCAGGATTTTTGAATTGGCTAATCCAACAACAGCAAATGCTTCGTTGAATTCAAAATAATCAACATCGCCAATTGCAATTCCTGCTTTGTCTAAGGCTTTTGGTAATGCTTTTGCCGGACTTGTTGTAAACCATTTTGGTTCCTGAGCAGCATCGGCATAACTTTTTATATAGGCTAGAGGTTTCAATCCTAATGAAATTGCTTTTTCTTCAGACATTAAAACTAAAGCGGCAGCTCCGTCATTTATGGTTGAAGCATTTGCGGCCGTAACAGTTCCGTCTTTTGTAAAAACAGCACTTAAAGAAGGAATTTTGTCCAGTTTTACATTAGTGTATTCTTCATCTTTTGAAACAATGATTGGTTCACCACGTCTTTGCGGAACTTCAACGGGAACAATTTCGTTGTCGAATTTTCCGGCATCCCAGGCTTTTGCACTTCTTTCATAAGACTGAATGGCAAAATTGTCTTGTTCCTCACGACTGATGTTGTATTCAGACGCACATAAATCAGCGCAAACTCCCATTGCGTTGTTATCGTAAGCATCTGTCAAACCATCTTTTTGCATTCCGTCAAGCATTGTTGCCGGACCAAATTTGTTTCCGTTACGCATTTGTACATAATGCGGAATCAAACTCATGTTTTCCATTCCTCCGGCTACTACTATTTCCGCATCGCCACAAGCAATTGCCTGCGCAGCAAACATTACTGCTTTCATTCCTGAAGCACAAACTTTGTTTACGGTTGTAGCGACAACTTCTTCAGATAAGCCGGCAAAAAGTGCAGCCTGACGTGCAGGTGCTTGTCCAACTGCCGCCTGAACGACGTTGCCCATGAAAACTTCATCAACTAATTTTGGGTCAAGGTTAATTTTTTGTAGTGCTCCTTTTATAGCGGCAGCACCTAATTTTGGTGCGGGTACGGTAGATAAACCTCCCATGAAACTTCCGATAGGTGTTCTAACGGCAGAAACGATAACAACTCTTTTGTTCATTTTCTGTTTAATATTAGTTAATCAAGCAAATTTACTGTTTATTTAAATAAATTCAAATTTTGTATCAATTCGATTGGATTTTAAATTCAATATGAATTTTTTGTTAATTCTATTCGTTTGATTGTGAAGCGGTTTAAGAAAAAGATTAAAAAAAGATTAAAAAAAGCGCAAAAATAGTTGTGAGTAATATAATGTTGTCTTACATTTGCAACCGCAAAATAGGACATGTTTCCTTGAGCTTGGAGAGGTGCCAGAGCGGTAATGGAGCAGATTGCTAATCTGTCGACGGGTAACCGTCGCCAGGGTTCGAGTCCCTGTCTCTCCGCTTAATTTTTGCCTTCGGGGTGTAGCGTAGCCCGGTTATCGCGCCTGCTTTGGGAGCAGGAGGCCGCAGGTTCGAATCCTGCCACCCCGACAAAACTTTGCCATAAGTTTAAAGAAAAATGGACGCATAGCTCAGCTGGATAGAGCACCTGCCTTCTAAGCAGGCGGTCGAAGGTTCGAATCCTTCTGCGTTCACGAAAAGCCACTCAAACCGAGTGGCTTTTTTGTTTTGTATCAAATATTCACAAATGTTACTATAACATAATAAAATTAATGATTAATTTTGTTATACTATTTTGATTTACAGTCTGTAAAGATTCATTACACGAATAATCTCCCCATCGGTTAGCGTCACAAATTTTATTTTTTCATTTAAACATGATCACATGAAAAAAACGACCCTTTCATTATTCTGCAGTTTATTGCTGTTAATGGCATGTGCTACCTTCAAAGAGCAGCATCAGGAAGAAAGCACCGCCGCCTCCGGGCAAAAAATCACGAATACCGTTTATCTTGCCGGAGGTTTTGGAGAAAAGAGTACAGGAAATGGTCATCTTCAGGAGTTGAGCGATATCATAAAAAAAGCACCCGAGAATACTTCTGTTTTATTTTTAGGAGACAATGTTTCTGCTTCTGCCGATAGTATTGCCGATAAAACAATCTTAAAGGAACAGGTTGCAGCTGTGAAAGAATACCAGCGGAAAACTTATTTTATTCCGGGAGAAAATGAATGGAAATATCGGGACAACCGCAAAAACAATGCGATACAGGATTTCCTTATGGAGCAGACGGGTGACGCCAAAATATTTCTTCCTAAAAAAGGCGGACCTTTAAGCAGTGTATCTTTAGGGGATAATCTCGAAATTATTTTTATTGATTCGCAGTGGTATATTTCAGATTGGGATAAAATAAAATATATCAATGAATATTCTCCGGACATTAAAACCAGAAGACGTTTTCTGGAAGAATTAGAGGGAATGATTCGTGATGCGGAATTCAAAAATATTATTATCGCCATGCATCATCCCTTATTTAGCAATGGAAAACATGGCGGAAAATACAGTTTTAATGACTATATGAAACCTTTGCCAATTGCAGGTTCTGTTGATAAAGCAGTTCGAAAACTGGGCGGGACCAATCCGCAGGACGTGGCGTATAGCAGATACAGGGAACTCACTTCGTTTGTAACGGCTCTTGCCAAACTTTCAGATCATATTACGATTGTCTCGGCGCACGAAGGCAATCTGCAATATTTGGAAGGAGGTAAAATCCATCAGATCATCAGCGGATCACTTTCTGAAAGTGAAGCAACAAAGTTAGCAAAGGGAACGATAACCGCCGTTGGAGGGAAATTAAATTATCAGGGCGTTTTTACGAGCAGTGAATACGGATATGCGAAACTTAATTATTATGAGGATGGTTCTTCTGCGGTTGAATTTCATAGTTTCAATCAGGATAAATTATTGTACAGACATGAACTGACTAAACCGCTTCCGATAATTGAAAAACCGCTGACTACGCACGAGAAAACAGTATTTCCCGATGTAGTTCAGGCACAGATTTTAACGAATGAAGAAACATCAAAATCAGGGTTCTACCGGCTTTTATGGGGCGAACATTACCGCAAAGCCTATTCTAAACCTGTAACGGTAAAAACAGCGTTGCTGGACACGCTTTACGGTGGTCTTACTATTGTGAAGGAAGGCGGCGGTCATCAGTCACAATCCTTACGAGTAGTAGGTAAAGACGGCAGGCAATATGTAATGCGCTCGTTGCGGAAAGACGCCGTGAAATTTTTGCGTTTTAAGTTAAAAGGTCTGGCTTTTGATCCTGAAGCTTATGAAGATACGGCTGCCGAAGAACTGGTTTCGGACTTTTTTACAACGGCACATCCTTATGCACAGCTTGCCGTGAGCGATATAGCAGATGCAGCACAAATCAATCATTCTAATATCAAATTATATTATTTTCCCAAACAGCAGGGATTTGGAAACCTGAATGAAAAATATGGGGACGGTCTTTATTATATTGAGGAAAGGGCGTCAAAAGAACAGAAAAATTTTAAAGGATATCAATATGCATCTGCAGAAAGCAAAGGACCCATAACTGATTTTACGGGTACAACGGAAGTAATAGAAAACCTGCGTAAAAGTGATAAATATACAATTGACAAACGCCAGTATATTCGATCCAGAATTTTTGATATGCTAATAGGCGACTGGGATCGCCACGAAGATCAATGGCGCTGGGCACTTCATGAAAATGGAAGTAAAGGAGGGATTTATGCTCCGATTCCGCGTGACAGAGACGCTTCTTTTTCAAAATTTGGCGGAATAGCTTTTAGTTCGATAAAAAGGATTCTTCCCGAAACCCGTTTTTGGCAGACGTATGATGATGATTTAAAAGATGTAAAATGGTTCAATTCTGAAGCTTATAATCTTGATAAACTATTTATTTCTCCTTATGATGAAGCGGTTTGGATAGATGAAGCGCGCTCGATTCAGCAAAGTCTCTCCAGTGAAACCATAGATCGTGCCTTTTTGAAACTGCCTGTAGAACTGCAGGATCAGGATTTAGAAGTCATCAAAACTAAATTAAAAAACAGATTAAAAAATCTGGATAAAATTGCTCAGGAATATGCCCATTTTATCAGTAATAAAGTTGTGATTCATGGAACGGACAAAAAAGATATTTTTCATATAAGCAGACAAACGGAAGGGAATACTACCATAACTATTTCTACGGAAGAAAATAGCAATATGCCCTATTATACAGCAACGATTAATTCGCACCAATCTTGTGAAGTCTGGCTTTACGGACTTAATGGAGATGATGAATTTATCGTGGATGGAGATGGTGAGCAGGAAAATCTTATAAGAATGATTGGTGGTTATGGAACGGATCATTATAAGATTCACAACAATAAAAAAGCGCGCATTTATGATTACGATTATGAGCAGCAGATTATAGATGATGATAAACCTTCAAAAAAACAATTGTCATCTTTGTATGAAACTAATAATCTGCATTTCAGATATTTTATCCCGAGTAATAATGTCTTGCTTCCCGTGATAGGGTTTGTGACTGATGACGGATTATTTCTGGGTTTGAAAGATAAATATACTTATAATGATTTCAATGGAAATCCGCACAAACAGATTCACCAGCTTTTTGCTAATTATTATTTTATGTATCAATCTGCAGAAGCAGGTTACAGCGGTACTTTTTTCAATATATTCCCTAATATTAATTTTGTGGCAGAAGCTTATTTTTCAGGCGCGAAATTCTCGAACAATTTTTTTGGATATGGAAATGAAACCATCAACGAAGATCAGACTTTGGGGAAAGATTACAATCGTGCCCGAACCCGTCAGACCAATCTAAGTGCGGGATTGGAATATCGTAAATTTAAAATAAAAGGGCTTTTTGAATCGTATGAAATTGAAGAAATGGACGACCGCTATTTTAACAGCACCAATTTTGCGCCGTCGGTTTTTGAACATCAGAATTATTTAGGCGCAGAAGCATCGTTGCTTTATAAAAACAGGGATGCAGAAGATTTTCCAACTCAGGGATTGTATGCGGAAACAAAAGCGGGATGGAAATTTAATACGGCAAACAGCGATAATAATTTTGGATATATTCTGGCAAAATTAGGACTGACGGACAAATTAGTCAGTTCAGGAAATTTGGTATTTCAAACAACTGTAGAGGGAAGGGTTATTTTTGGGGATAATTATAATTTTTATCACGCTTCGTCTCTCGGAGGAAATCATGGATTACGTGGTTATCGCAATGAGCGTTTTAGCGGAAAAAGCAGTTTGTACGACAGTTCTAATCTTATCCTGAAAATCACGAGTTTTAAAACTGGGCTTCTTCCTGTTGATTTTGGTATTTATGGCGGTTTCGATTTCGGCCGTGTATGGATCGAAGATGATCCTTCAAGAAAATGGCATACTTCGCAAGGTGGCGGAATTTGGTTTGGCGGACTGAATACGCTTAGTTTACAGGCTGCATATTTCAATTCAGCTGAGGGAAATATTCTTTTTATTGGTCTTAATTTTAAATATTGATTTCTAATTGCATTCTTTTACTGCTTTCTTTTCCTGATGTTTTAGCAAACCTTGTTTCTTTCTCTATTTTCGTTTGTTTTTAAAAGTTTGTTTTGTCCTCTACAGCCATCATTTTGACGGCTTTACCTTTTTCTGCTTTCTGCAGTTTCATATCACATATACCTTTGTACGATAATAGAAATCAGAGTACTTGCATAATGTAGCAACTCTGATTTTAGAAGTATTTAAAAAGAGAAATGATATGAAAAACAGAGATAAAAGAACCTGGACAGTTTTCATAATACTGTCAATAGTAGCGGGTTATTATTTTATGTTCCCGGGAAGAAACTGGCTTGGCAAATCTTATCTGGAATCTGCTCCAACAAACGGATTTGCAGTGGTTGAACTTTTTACTTCGGAAGGCTGTTCGAGCTGTCCGGCTGCTGAAGATCTCATAGACAAAATGCGTGCAGAATCCGGCAATAAACAAATTTACTTTTTGGCTTTTCATGTTGATTACTGGAACAATCTTGGATGGGCAGACCGATTTAGCTCACAAAAATTTTCAGCGCGCCAGCAACAATATGCGGAATGGATGAATCTTCAAATTCTTTATACGCCACAGTTTATCGTTAATGGACAGTCAGAATTTGCAGGAAGTGATCAAAGAACGCTTTACAGAACTGTTTCCAGAACCATGCACAATGTGTCTGATCCTCTAATGCTGCGAAGTCGTTCTCAAGACAGCCTTATAAAGGTGGATTTTAAGGTGCAGAAAGAGTACAAAGACAGCAATTTGCTGGTTGCGTTGATTCAGAAAGATACTTACACAGAGGTAAAAAAAGGTGAAAATGCAGGGAATTTGCTTCATCATGCGCAGACTGTCAGACAAACCTTTGTTGCTATTTTAAACAAAAAAGAAGGATTTGTCACGCTTTTAAAACCTCTGGGTTTTGATGCTGAGCACTGGGAAATTATAGGTTTTATACAAAACAACAGTACAGGAAAGATTATAGCGGCTGCAAAAGCGGTTTATTAATTAGTATTTACTTAAAACTAAAAAGTGATGATAAAAATATTTTTTAGGGCGATAGCAGAAATTGTGGTGACCGCCTGTTGTCTGGAATGCTTTGATACTTTTAATTTTTGTTCTAAAGAGGAACAGCAGGGTGTTATTGCAGAGGCAAAGGACAAAGTTTCAAAAATAAGGCATAAGATCAGGGAGTTTTTTCTAATCATTAAGCCGTAAAATTTTGTGGCTTTTTAGATTTAGGAATTTCTTTAGTGTATTAAAAAAGCCCTTTAAATTCAGGGCTTTTTGCTTTATCTGTTCTCAAGCCAGCTCAAAAAGGCTGTGGTTTTTTCTTTGCCTATCAAAAGTCTTTCTTCTGTTGGAATACTGAGTTTTACCAGCAATTTGCGAGAAAAATAATGCTCGACTTCTTTAATGGCGCTGAAGTTGACCAAATACTGCCTGTTAATCCTGAAAAACTGACCCGGCGCAAGCAGTTTAGAAACATCGTCAAGAGACTGCGCAAGTGGGTAGAGGCACTTGTCAAAAGTCATAATAGAAACTGTTTCATAATGGATAAAGAAAAAAGCAATGGTATCTGTTTGAATTGTTACATACTTATTGTTTTTAAATACCAGAAAACTTCGCTTGCCTGTATGTTCTCCCTGTCGGGTAAGGAGGTAATCAAAATCAGGAATGTTTTTTTGGTTTCTCTGAAAGAAATTTTTTAGTTCTCCCGCCTTTTTAATAGCCAGGGTTATGCTTTCTCTTGAAAAGGGTTTTAGTATATAATCGATGCCGTTTGCTTTAAAGGCATCAATAGCATAATTGTCAAATGCGGTGCAGAAAATGACGGGAGAAATTATTTCGACTCGTTTAAAAATTTCAAAACATAGCCCGTCTGCGAGCTGGATATCCATAAATATTAAATCAGGCTGGTCTTTTTCCTTCAGGTATTCTACTGCTGTTTCAATACTCTGAATATATGCCAGAATCTGTGCGTCCGGACGAATGCTGAGAATTATTTGCCCCAGCGCTTTGGCTGTTTTGATTTCGTCTTCAATTATTAGTATAGTCATGGATCAAAGGTATTTTTACTTTAAACTCAGTTTCATTTTTGTCAATTTCAATCTCTTTGTCAGTAAGATGTAAAACACGCTGGTTGATATTATCAAGACCTACGCCGGTTGATAAACTTCCCATTTTTAGCTGTATTTTATTTTCAACAACCACAAAGTCATTTTCAGTGTACAATCTGATTTTAAGGGGCTTGTCAAGTGAGACTATATTGTGTTTGATGCAATTTTCGATAAGAAGCTGCAGTGCAAACGGAGGAATGCCACATTGATAATATTTAGGTTCGATCTGATTTTCTACATCAAACCCTTCTTCAAAACGGGCTTTTAATAAATATGTATAGGCTTCGAGAATTTGAAGTTCTTCGCCTAAAGAAATGATGTCGAGTTTTCTGCTCTCGAGTGTAAAACGATAAAAGTCGGAAAGTTTTAAAATAAAGTCAGCACTGGAGGGATCCTGCATTTCAACCATCGACTTTAATGTATTGAGACTGTTAAAGAGAAAATGCGGATTTACCTGCTGTTTTAAAAGTTCGTATTGCGCACCTAAATTAACAGCGATAGTTCGCTCCAATTCAAAACCTATCTGCTGAGTTTTGTAATTCTGGAATAACAGATGAAGGAACATATAAACAATAAGGTTAATAAGAAAACTCAATATTTCAAACATAACCCTCGCATCTGATCTTGATACCAAAAAGAGTTCTTCATGAGCGATCACAATAAGTATCATGGTAATCATTCCTATTATCACACTGAGAAATAGTCTTCCGTTGAGGAAATTTTTACTGCTTCCGCGGGATGTAAATTTAGGAAGCGCATAAATATTGTAGTACCAGATAAAAAGCGAAAAGAAAAAAGAAATAGAAGAATTAATGAGTGCGTCGCTAATTTTGGAATTCTGCTCACACAGCTTAGGAATTGAAGCCAGTATGCCCAATACAAGGGAGCTTCCCCAAATCACACGCCAGGAAACTTGGAACATTTTTCTCTCTTTTTTCATGATCAGTGTGTTTAGTTTGTATAAAGGTATAATTTTTTTAAATCCAAAGAGCTTCATCACTTTCCATCATATCCATTAGCATTCCTGTTTCGCATGATGGGTTTTCTGTTTCCAGTATTACCTCTCTCAAGACTTCATTATTACAATACATATTGTCAAATGAATAATCTGATTTATTGATTTTGAGATGGTCAAAAGTATCCAACTGCGCATGCGTTTTCAAGGAAAGGGCAGAGACAGTATTTTTAATTTTTTTCATAGTATTTGTTTTAAAAAGGGTCGGCACTGTTAAACAGTGCTGACCCAAATAACTTAGACTGCAGTGATGGTAACATTTACGTTTCCTCTTGTCATTTTAGAATAAGGACAGGTCTGGTGCGCCATTGTTGTGATCGTATTTACAGTTTCTTTATCGATACCCGGAAGGCTAACGTTTAAGCGTGCCTGTAAATAATACTCACTGCCTGTTTGATATAAGTCTACTTCGGTATCTACTGCAGTGTCAGCAGGCAGCCTGATGCCTAATTTTCCTGCTGCAATACCCATAGCTCCAATAAAGCAGGCAGACCATCCTGCTGCGAACAATTGTTCTGGGTTTGTACCCGGACCCGCTGCGCCCGGTGATGTAAGTTTAATGTTCAAACGATCGTCAGAACTTTGAGCTGAGCCTTCGCGGCCTCCTGTAGTACGTGTTTTTGCTGTATAAAGCACTTTTTCTGGTTGTGGGATTGTGTTTTCCATTTTTTGTAAAAATTTAAGTTGTTATGAATTTATAGATCAAAATTAGTCTGGTTTTAAGCCTCAGCCTATGGCTATATTGTTTAAGCCGACAAATTGAAAGGTGAACTGGACATTTGCTATGCCGGATATTTTTTTATTAATTTTTCAGATGTTCTAATTGTGCAAATTTTGGTGTTTCTTATGGCTATTGAGCCAAAAAACCGCCATCTACAGGATAATAGCCTCCGGTAACATAGGATGATTTAGGAGATGCCAGAAACAGAATCAGTTCTGCTATTTCTTCAGGTTCGCCCATACGTCCAAGCGGTAGTGATTCTACTACTGTATCAATAGTTGCCTGGTCAAGGGTTTTCATTACCAGCGGTGTTTTAATGTAGCTCGGCGCGATAGAATTAATACGGATATTTTTATCTGCATATTCCAGTGCTGCTGCTTTGGTAAGACCTACCACACCATGTTTTGCCGCAACATAAGCAGGCAAAAACTTGGTTCCAACCTGACCCAGGATAGACGCTAGATTGACAATACTTCCGCCTCTTTCGATCATGGCTGGTATTTGGTAGCGCAGTCCATAAAAAACACCCGAGAGATTTACGTCGATTACTTTCTGCCAGTCCTCCAGCGGATAATCGCCCGTCAGCCCGAATGGACCAACAATACCGGCATTGTTCACCGCAATGTCCAGTTGTCCGTAATGCTTTAAGGTATAGGCAACCAGGGCTTCATTTTCAGCAGCGCTGGCAACATCGGCTTTAAAAAAAATGGCATCGCCTCCTTTTTCAATTATTTCCTTTACAACTGCCTGACCGTTTTCTTTACTAATGTTTGACACAACTACCTTTGCGCCATTTTCGGCTAAAAGCAAAGCGGTTGCTTTTCCAATACCGGCACCTGCACCTGTAATAAGGGCTACTTTGTTTTCAAGAATTTTCATAATATAAGTTTGATAATGAATAAAATTTTAAGTTGAAATGTGTTTTAAATTTCTGAGGCAAAGATATTTTGCGATTCCAGCATATTTAATCACAAAGTGGCTTAAATGGGCGAAGCGGGGGGTAAATTGGACAGGAACTCAGTTAAAGTGTTCTGAGTTAATTGTTTGTTTTTTAATTGTTTAGATGTAAGGTGTGATGTGCACAGCAGTTTACGGACATTGGCAAGCCCTAATGAATTTGGTTTGCACCATTCATAAAAAAGAGGGAATAACTATAATGCAGATCAAAAGGGAATTTTATTAAGGTAAATTGATTGGGGAGCCGTATGTACGGTCAATTTTCTTAATGCATAAAATTAGGAATAAATAGGTAAAATCACCAGCGTTTTAACATACAATTGAATATGTAAAAGAGGCAATTTTTCAGCTGAATCTATTATTATATTTGTTATAATTTTTTGGGTTAACACTTATTTTTATTGAGCCAATATCATTCATTGAAATAAAGGACATTTATAAAAATTAAAAAATAATCCCAATTTAATCCATATAAATGCATTTAAAGTATCTATTGATTTTTTTTATTTTGTTTTCATTCAAAGCAAATTCACAAATTTTAGAAGAGAAGAAAAATTTTCGGGCAGCAGATTCGCTCTTGAAAGAGCCTAGTTTTTCTGTACACAGAGATAATTATTTTTTAACCGGTGTGCCCATTAATACTGATATTACCCGCAATACTGCCGATGTAAAATATCAGGTGAGTTTTAAGTTACGATTGAAATCAAAACCTTTGTGGGGCGGTTTTTTTCCGTATTTATTATATACTCAAAAAGCTTTTTGGGATATTTATGCCAATTCAAAACCCTTTGCCGAAATTAATTTTAATCCCGGTGTTGCCATCGTACGTCCGTTTTATTTAAAAGGAGGAAGGTTAACATATGGAACAATTTCATTAGAACATGAATCAAACGGCAGGGATTCTATTTATTCCAGAACCTGGAACATGCTTGCTTTTTCGCTAAAGTCACAAATTTCGCCACGATGGGTTGTTGGACTAAGAGGATGGATTCCGCTTGTTGATAAAGAAGATAATCCGGAGCTTACCAAATATGTTGGATACGGCGAAGCGAGCGCCACTTATCAAATACAACCCGGAAGATGGAGTGCTGACATTCTTTTCAGAAAGGGAAGTGGTCTTATTAATTATGGATCTTTGCAGACACAAGTTAACTGGAGACCATACAAAACTGAGAATTATTATCTTACGCTTCAATGGTTTGTGGGCTACACAGAAAGTTTGATCGATTATCAGGAACACAAAAGTATGGTACGTTTAGGATTTACAATCAAACCTGAAAATATGGGGATTTTTTAAATTTTTTGTATGAGAGAAGCAGCAAGAATGCCTTGCTACTATCTCTGATACAAATTCATTTTATAGCAGATCCTGATAAAAGGTAATATTACGAACATTTACGGGATCCCATGCTCCGTTAGAAATACGGTGTAATTCAATATAATAAATTCCTTCTTCCAGATAAACATTACCCAATTGTTTGATTTGATAGTTTGTAAAATTATTATTAGTTGTAGTAAACGGATAAATAATACTTAAACTATCGTTTATTTTTAGTTGGAATTTACCTGAATAACCCGCGAGCTCACTTTGCAAATGGTAGATGCCTGCCACATTTATTTTGACTCTCCATGCTACATAAGAAGCTGCATTTGTCCATCCGCCAATATTATAATTGGGTGCGTTTTCTATCTTGATACCACTTCCGTGTAATATTGCGCTTTGAGCAGGAAGAATAAGCATTCTGTCTGCATTTTGATTGATAATAGGAGTGGTATCTATGGGAACATGAATTGAAACTTGACGCACATTTACAGGATTCCAGCCTCCATTTGAGATACGATGCAGCTCTATATTATAAATTCCAACAGGTAAATTAAGCATTCCGATGGATAAAGTCTGATAGTTATTAAAATCAGTTGTTGCTGTTGTGAAGGGATACGGTCCCTGATCTGCTTGGTTTACTTTTAGTACAAATTGTCCTGAATACCCGGATACAATAACATCCAAAACGAAATTTCCGGGTTGAATAACTTCAACATGCCAGGTTGCAAATTTAGTATCATCAGTCCATGAACCGAGATTATAAAGTGGTCCGTTTTCAATACTCAATCCGGTTGTAGTGGCATCGACCGCATTTAAATTAAGTGTACCATCTTTGTATTGTTTAACAAAACTGATAAGAATATCGACAATACCTGACATTTCTAAAACAATAGTTGTACTTATACTATCCAGCGGAGCAGCAGGAACAGGAATAATATATCCCGAAGCCTTGTCATTTGGGGTTATATTTAATGCTGTTTTGGTAGTATCGGCAAGGAAATACGATTTTACAATACTTCCTTCGGGCAAATCGGGAACAAGTAAATTTTCGTCCGTAGGCCAGTTATCAGTAAATATATGCAGATAGAGATATTGTATTCCGTCTGTAATTTTGCGGGTCGCCCGTCCCCAGGATAATTGTTTGGTGTAAGGACTTGGCTGTGCTTTTTCTATAGCCATTTTATTTATAGCCATCCAGGCTGCAAAACCATCCAGTCTGTTTACGGCTTCATGCGGAAATGTTCCGTCTCCTTCAGGACCTATATTGAGCAGGAAATTACCTCCTTTACTGATAATATCAATTAACTTTTGAATTAAATCTTTCTCGGTTTTCCAGCGCGGATCATAAGCATCATATCCCCAATTATCATTCATGGTCATGCAAGTTTCCCAATCTGTTCCGTTTCCGTTTGGTGGCATACTTGGAATGTTTTGTTCCGGGGTAAAATAATCTCCGGTCAAACCATCTTCCATTCGGTTATTGAATATCAAACGTTCAGATCCGGGAATGTTTTTAATTGCTTTCATCATTCTGTAACGAAATTCAGGTGTACTGCCTTCACCCATATCCCACCAAAGCAAATCAATATCGTAATCATTAATCATGGTTTGAATGTGAGGTACAACAATCGTATCAGTATATTGTGCTTTTTCATCATAAGAAGCTTCATGACTGGGTGTTGTATTTTGAGGTATCCAGCCCATTCCTCCCGGATTCATCCAATCGAGACATTGCGAATAATAAAATCCAATTTTTAATCCTGCCGCATGTGCTTCAATTACCAAATTTTTCAAAATATCTGCCGAAATATTGGTATCATCCTGAATATTATATCCAACGTGATGGGTGTGTATCAAAGCAAAACCTTCGTGATGTTTGGCGGTAACGACAATATATTTCATGCCGGCATCTTTTGCCATTCTTACCCATTCGGAAGCATTGAAGTTTTGCGCCGTAAAATTTTGCTGCCAGCGCGTTTTGTATTCGCTTCGCGGAATCTGGGCTGCAAACATAATCCATTCTGCATATTGACCGCGCGCGTAAGGTTCTCCTGTCGCGGGATCAATTTTAATAGTTCCGTCAGGATTAATCCATTCCGGACGATAAGCAGAGTAATAATCCTGCATCCAGTAATCTGGTCCAATGCCGGGACCGGATTTTATTAAAGTTGGTCCTGTATAATGTCCTGCCAGTCCGGAGTAAGCGCCCCAATGCAGAAATAGCCCGAAACCCGCTTCACGCCACCACGCCATCCGTAGATCTTTATGTGTTTTTGTTTCTTCTGTTGTTATATAAAGACTATTGCTCATTTTAGTAAAAAGGTTCAGATTGTCATCGCGGCCTCTTACTGAGAAATAGTAAATATCAAATGAATTCAGGTTATGTATAGTGATAAAATTGGAGGTAACATTTTGATGAAAAACACCTTCTTGAAAAACGTCAAATGAAGTTATTCCCGGAAGTACATCCCACGATAAAGAAACAGAATTGGCTTGTATATTAGTAGCTTTGAGTTCTTTAGGATTGTTATTATAAAAAGGATTAATATCAATTTCTGTATCGCTAAAAGTTAACTCATCGATATAAACAATATCTCCAACGGCACGATTATCAGTAAAATCAGGCTGAATACCAAAACTGCTGATATCTTTTACCTTATTCGTCAATAAATCAAATACGGCAACTCCCCATTCGTTTACTTTATCCAGTGGACTTTGAGGCAGGAATTCAGTTCCAATATTAACTCTGATCTGAGAGTTTGGATTATTGCGATAATACTTCATGTACAAATACTTATACTCGGTAAGGGGTTCTTTTAGCGTACAAAAAAATCCTGCCCATTTAATGGCATTGTCAAGTCGTTTAAATTTCAGGACTTTATTACTTTGGTTTGATCCGGTTTTGTCTGGATTATTTACCACAGTAATTTCCGTAGCGCCTGCCGGATTGATATTTATTTTATTTGTAAAGTTGATTTGTCCGTTTTCAAAATTATCTAATACAAGCGGTTCTCTGATTATGAGACGCGGATAATAATCCGGTTTAAATTGCAGTTTGCCTAATGCTGTCTGAATTTCTGGAGCCGACATAAAATAATCCCAAAGCAAACCGGAACGGTAATTTTCTATCATACAAATAATCGGACCCTGATCGATTGCCAAATAACTGGCATCGCTCCAATTGACTGTTTCACTGAAAGAGTCTAAAAATCCGGCTTTTTCGTTCCATGTTTTAGCTCCCAACTGATCATGAAAATACCTCAGGGCAGCTAATGATTCTTTGGGAGTATAAGGCATTGCAGAAATAGCTGCCGTTGGCGCAATGACACCTTTGTCGTTTCCGGGTGAATGTGCGCTGTAACTTACAGGACCATCAGAAGCCGTTAGTCCCCAGGCTTTATTCTCGCCATATCCTTTATATTCCAACGGATTTTCCTGACAATACGCTCTGTTTATCAAGGTATGAGCCTGATTTTGCTGAAAATAATTTACGTCATTATAACTATCCCGCAAATTTTTTGGGTTAAACCCGAGAAATGAATAATGAGAGAAAAATAATGGGCCGCCTTTTGCACTTCCTCTGCCAACAGGAAGCGTTATATCATAAAACTTTTGATTTTTGGTTTTATAGGTACTGCCTGATGACCAACCGCTTTGCCATAAACCGGGAGCGATGGGGTGAGTTGGTGAAGCAATAGCTAACAGATACGTAATCATACATTCGTTCCAGCCGATAATCTGCAATTTAAGCACATTCTGCAACTCATTATTACAATGCCAGTAAAGCCTGTCTGATCCAAATGTAAAAAAGTTCCAGTCGACATTGTTCCAAAGGATATTGATTTTAACAACTAAATCCTGTTCGGTTAAAATGGGCTGATTAAAATACTGACGTGCCGTAAGCAAACCTTGTATCATAAATGATGTTTCGACCAGATCGGCGCCATTATCATCTGTACTAAACGGAATGGTTTCGCCGGTATTTCCATTCATCCAATGGGCAAAAGCACCTTTGTAATTTGTTGCGGAGTTAGTCAGGAAATCAACAATTTTCTCCATTCGCTGGCGTCCTTCTTCTCTGGTAATAAAACCTCTTTCGATACCAACTAAAATAGCCATTACTCCAAATCCGGAACCGCCGGAAGTAACAGTATTTCCGGCTGCTCCTTCAACAGGAATACGTTCGTATGCCATTCCTGAACTCGATGCATAATCCCAAAAGTACTTAAAGGTGTATTTTTGTGTTTTGGTAAGCAATTCTTCGTCTGTAAGCACAGGCGGTAATGAAGCAGATTTTTTCATAAGATTAATTTAGGTTTTGATAATAGTAAGTAACACTGTATGCTCTGTTCCTCAAATAAATAATCTTATTTCTGCTGTAGTTGCTAATGCAGAAGGCGGGCTTTGATGATCTTTAAAAATAAAGAATGATAGGTTTTTATTGTTTTAAGTATTTGAAAATTAAGGTTTTGTGATAAATATAATACGAATATATTCATTATTATTGAATAAAACATCATAAAAAAACTACTAAATTTTCAGTAAATAATTTGATTATTAATTACGATTGGCACTATTGGCTTGTCGGATTACTTTTGGATCAGTCAGGTTAAAACGATAAACAAAACTAAGTCGGTATCGGGCAGCGTTTGGAATACTGTTTTGGGTAAATAAATAATCTGTTCCGGTCGTGGTACTTTTGTTTTGGCGCAAATTGAAAGCATTTGAAACATCAAATACAATAGTTGCTTTGTCTTTTAATAAAATCTTGCTCAAACCAAAATCGATTGATTGCAATGCTTCATTTTTTGTTTGTGCATTTTGCTGTTCTCCACGAAAGTTATAACGACCCTGAAAACTGAATTTAGACGGAAGCTTGATCTGCGTACTCAAACGTCCGGTAAAGGTTTCTCCGTCATAGTCAAGATTTTTTTCCTGATAATTTCCTTTTTGTTCAAAGCGATAAAAATTCATTTCGGCATTGATCTGCAGCCATTTCATCGGATTGTATAATGCAGAAAGTTCTATACCGCTGCGTATTTCGTAATCGATATTAATAGGCGTTGTGTAAAAAATATCATTTTCACGATAGGTAAAATCCTGAATATAACCATTCTCACGCTGGTAATAAACGGAAGGATTCAATGTCAGTGTTTTCCATGTTTTAAGGAAAGCCATTTCAAAAACATCCGAATAAGAAGGGTTAAGATCAGGATTACCAATATATTGTGCGTTTAAATCCGTTAACTCATTAAAAGGATACAACTCATACAAATCAGGGCGGTTAATGCGCTTGCTGTAATTGAGCTGTAAAGTTGAGGTTTCAAACTTATAACTCATATTAACGGTTGGAAACAATTTATTGTAGTTTTTCGTATCATTATATGTGTTTTGAATATCTGTGATCGAAATATGGGTTAACTCTGTACGCAAACCCAGCATATAAGAAAAGTGTTTAACCTTGCTGTTAAATTGCACATAAGCACCGGAAATGTTTTCGGCATAATTTAAGTGATTATCAATATTTTGGTAAACGTTCCAGATATTATCCTGCTCTTGTTCAGCTAAAAAATTACTCGAAACTTTACGGATTTCAGTTTTAATTCCAAACTCAAATACCGAAACACTATCAACAGGCTGTATAAAATCACTCTTGGCAAGAAAATCTTTGCTGTTGCCAATAGAGCTCGTTCTAATACCGGGATAATCTAATGGCGTTGGCGACAAACGCTGTGTTGTAAGATTCCATTTTTTATCGCTGTTCCACCAATCATACTGCATATCAATAGTCCATTTTTTTTCGGGCTGTTTAAATGTATGCGTATAATTAAATTCTAATTGGCTGTAATCTCTTTTTTCAAGTGATTTGCCGTGTCTTGTCAGGATACTATCCTGGATAGTACTTGAAGGATTACTGTAATCATAAAATAAATCAGTTTTATCATTGTCGTGTGTAGCATTTTTTAAAAAAGCGGTGGTTATAGTTTGATGTTCGTTAATAAAATAATCAGCACCCAGATACAGTAATTTGCCGTCGTCATGACGATCTTCATTTTGTACGCGGTTCATTAAAGTGGGTGTGCCATTAGTAGTGGATTGATTTGTAGTGTATAAACCAACATAATCAGAAGAGCGAATGCTGAAATTAGAAAAAATGTTGATCTTATCTGATTTATAATTGATACTTGGGTTAAGGCGGCTATCGTTAGGCGAACCCGCAACTAATCGAACCTGACCGCTAAAACCACTTTTTTTGTTTTTTTTCAATATAATATTGATAATACCGGCAGAACCGGCAGCGTCATATCTCGATGAAGGATTCGTAATTACTTCTATTCGGTCAATTTGGTCTGCGGCGATCTGATCAAGTGCATTGCCTTGTGTAAGACCGGACTGACGACCATTTATAAGAACTAATACACTGCTGTTGCCACGAAGACTTATTGCTCCCGTTGGGCTTACCGCTATAGATGGCACTCCATTTAAAACATCATGAGCAGAGCCATTCTGCGAAAGCACATCTTTACCAACTTCAAAAACTTTTTTATCTATTTTTAAACTAATATTAGATTTTGTTCCGTTAATTTCGACTGCATTTAATTGCACGGCATCATTATTTAAACCAATAGTTCCGAGTTGTATTTTTGTATGAGCTGCAATAATTTCCAACGGTTGACTATAAGACTGATAACCCAAAAAACTGAAAGTTACGGTCATTTTTCCCAATGGTAATCCGTCCAGATTAAAAGCGCCATAATCATCAGTAATGCCCGCAGCCAGTATTTTTGAGTTGCTGTCTTTTACAGCGATTGTTACATACGGCAACGCTTCTTTAGTGGTATTATCCTGTACTTTACCGGAAACAGTGCTTTGCTGCGCGACGACAGAAAGCTGAAAAAATAAGATTAGAATACTGATTATTAAGGTTTTCATATTATAAGGTTTTGATACTGCAAGATTAAATCATAAAACAAAACACTGCTTTTGAAAACATGCAAACGGCTCTAACACCTTTTGAAATGCATTTCCCAATTCGATATTTATTCTATCTTTATCTTATGTATCGATTTGCCTTTTTTACCTTTTTTTTACTGCTTTTGTTTACGTCATGTAAACAATATACTGATTATGTAAAATCGGATGCATCGTACTATGTTAATGAAGATCGTGTACAGGATTATTTGGGTAAATCTGCACAAGATATTTTTAAAGTTCAAATACCATTAAAGCTTGTTAAACGTGATAATAATGCCGGACCATTAGGTTTACAGGTAAATGCTTTTGGTGCTTTTGATGTGTATTGGGATGGTATTTTAGTGGGAAGCAACGGTAAAATGGCAAAATCAGGTCAGCCCGAAGTACCCGGAACCGAAATGACATATTATCAAATACCCGAAAAACGAGCCAATATAGGCAAACACATTGTTACTATTATTGGAACACAAACGCAATTACAAGAGGCAAAACGCGGAATTGATATTAAACTCGAAAGCTATTTAAGACTTCATCGTGCACCGCTTATTGTCATGTCTTTTATGAACCTCATGGCGGGAGCTTTTTTAATTGCCGCTATCTATTATTCTTTTCTGTATATCAATAGTACCCGTAAAGAAACAACAGTTTTGCTTTTTGCAATAATATGTCTGTTTTTCTTCTGCTTATTAATCATAGAATACGTAAAGTTTTATATCAACATTCCATACACCCAATTTTATTCCCGTTTAGAGATCGTTGGCTGGATTACGTTTGCAATCTCGATGCTCGTTCCGTGGTATTTTATGCTGCAGTTTGAATTCGAAAAAAAGCGGCTGTATTTGCTTATTTTATTTTCGGGACTTATTGGTATTTATATTTTAAATTATCATCATTATGATCTTACTGCCATACTTTTTAGCGATGCAATGTGGCTTATTTCTATTGCGGTCGCTACTAATGCTGCAGCTCGACAAATTAAGGGAGGAATAATTGTTGTACTCGGTTTAGTGGCAAGTGTGGCTGTTAATTACTTTTTATTTTATGATTTTGGATTGTTTATCGCTTTCACCATTATCGTACTTTGCATGCTTTATCTGCATACTATTCGCGCCAAAGCAATCGAAGAAGCGCATAACGCATCATTATTACTTTCGTCAAGATTACAGTTAGAACTGATTAAGAAAAATATTCAGCCTCATTTTCTTCGTAATACCTTAACTTCCTTAATTGATTGGGTTGAAGAATCACCGCAGCAAGGCGTTGTATTTATTCGCGCGCTGGCAGACGAGTTTGATATCATGAATTCTATTGCCGAAGATACATTGATACCAATAAGAGAAGAAATTCAATTATGCCGAAAACATCTCGAAGTAATGTCTTTTCGTAAAGAAGTTTGCTACGATTGGCAAGAAAAAAATATTGATGAAAATGAAGAGATTCCGCCTGCGATTATTCATACTATTATAGAAAACGGAATTACACACAGTTTGCCGCCTGAAAAAGGCTGTATTTGTTTTTGCCTGAGTTTTATAAGAGAAAAAAACTATAAAGAGTATACATTGCAAACTATTGCAAAAAACAGACAAACAAAGAAAGACAGAAGTAATGGAACCGGTTTTAAGTATATAAAAGCCAGATTAGACGAAAGTTATGGCGATAATTGGTCTTTTGATTCCTGTGCGGTAAAAGAAGGCTGGCAAACCACAATTAAAATTTTTGAGAAAAGATGAAGATTTTGATTATTGAAGACGAAGCACGAATTGCCAAACGAATTGAAAGAATGACCCGAAATTTCTTTGATAAAGATGTGAACATTTTACTTTCGGACTCACTTGAAACTGGATTAAGCAGTATTGATCAGCACGAGATCGATTTGCTATTGCTGGATTTAAATTTAAATGGCGAAGACGGATTTGATGTCCTGAAAGCTTTTGTAGCACGGTCTTTTCAAACCATTATTATTTCAGCTTATACAGATAAAGCAATTACGGCTTTTGCATATGGCGTATTAGATTTTGTACCCAAACCTTTTGATGAAAACAGATTATCACAAGCCTTTTTACGTTTTACAACACCCGAGAAACAATTAAATCAGGATATTAAGTTTCTGGCTGTAAAAAAAGCAAAAACGGTCAAACTGATCAGAATTTCTGATATACTATATATTAAGGGAGCAGGAATTTATACGGAATTGCATTTATCAGATAATAGCATTGAACTGCACGATAAATCGCTGGAGTCGCTGGAAAAATTACTCCCGCCATCATTTGAGCGAATACACAAATCGTTTATTATTTGTTGGCATGAAGCAGATCGACTAATTGTCGAACCCGGTGGAAAATACGGTATGTTGCTCAAAAATGCAGAAATACTGCCTGTAGGACGCTCCAGGTATAAAGAAATCAGGCAAAAAATGATCTGAGTTTATTATCTCAAAACAGGAATTTTTACAAAACTATCCGTGTACCATTTTATCTGCAAAGGTTCTTTAGCGTCTTGAATTGTTTCTTCGCTTGCATCTTTTCCGGTTCCGTAATTTAACTGAGAAAACGCATTTTTATTAACATCAATTACAATAAGCAATCGACTTCCCTTACTGACTTGTTTGCTAATTAAATGTGTATTTGCAAAAGCAATGGTTTCAATTGTATTTGGTTCTAACAAATTTCTCTTTTCCATATCTTTTGCATAACTGGCGCGCCCAATATAATAAGATAAATGAAAATATTCGCCATTTGGCGTTACTTCATAAATAGTGACACCAAGATCCACATCTTTTTTGTTGATGCTTATTTTTAGTTCACCTAAAAAAGAACCATTTACAATCAATTGTTCTTTTAAAGGTTCGGTTATAAACTTAAATCCGCTGGTTGTATCCAATTCTTTTTTAATTATCGGACCCGGATAATAGTCGTTGTTGCTGCTGTTTTGCCTGTCTGCAAAATCTACTTTTTGCAATAGAAATGTTTTTCTATCCGGTTTTTTAGAACTCGCCCTATAAAAGGTTTCTAATTTAGTATCAATCAGATAAAAAGTTAGAAAATCATTATGCATTTTTTCTATCGATGGAGCACTTTTCCATTCATTCGCACCCATAACTTCATAATTGATTTTATCTTTTAAAACTTCAGGTTTAGCACCATTTTTTAAAATATAATCAAACCATTGATATGTTATTTTTTTGATGTCGATTAGTGCATTTGCATCAACTTTATAATCATTAATAATAGCTTCGCCGCCAATTTGAGTTCCAAAATGACCATACGGACCAATAATCAAATAAGCGGGTGTTTTTGGACTGTATTTTTGAAGTTCTCTTAAATAATATAAACTGGAGTTTTGCGAATCATTATAATAACCATCAAAGGCTAAAACAGGAATTTTGATCTTAGAGAAATCAGTTTTATAAGGCGCCATTTTTTGCCAGTAATTGTCGAATGAAGGATGCTTAATCCATTTTTGAAACCATCGGTTTGGTTCGCCATCAATGCTGTCCAGTTTTTTGTACGCTGCGCCGGATTCCCACCATTTAAATTGCAATCCCCTAAAACGCGGTCTGTTATTTCCGGCAACAGTATCTAAAAATTTATTGTTGCCAACATAAAAAGCCCATTCATAATTGGGGTTTATAAAAATATTATTTTCCATTGGCAAACCCATTCCGGGTCTGTTCGCTACATAGGGAACAATTGTTTTAAGCGCCGGATGAGGTGTTTTGCAAGCTGCCCATTGCGTAAAACCATTGTAACTTCCGCCAAACATACCAACGCTTCCGTTGCACCATTTTTGTTTACTAATCCAGTCAATGGCATCATACGTATCGTTGCTTTCATTTTCGTACGGATTTATTTCATCAGGACTAAAACGCTTTCCTCTCGAATATACAATAACGCCAACATATCCATGATCTGCAGATTCTTTTAAGGTTTTTATATCTCTGCCTTTATCCCGAACATAAATAGTGTATTGCAGAATCACAGGTTTAGGATTAGTTTCTCCTTTTTTACGAATCATTATTGCCGATAATATTCCGCCGTCACGTGTTTTTATCAATATACTATCCTGAATATCATAATCGCTTGTGTCGCTGTTTAATTTTGCAGCTTTTGTTTGCTGAGCCGATAAGTTGAAACTAATTAGAAATAAAATTAGAAATGATATAATTATTTTGTTTCGCATAATGTCAGGTTTAAGGAATTTAAATTATTAGCGTAAAAAGGTATAATCCCTACGGGATATTTTTTTGTGTCGGATATGTTTTTCTACCAACATTTTAATCCTAACGGATTATTTTTTGGTAGCTTTTATTCATATTTAAATGCTAAAATCATATCTCGTAGAGATTAAATGTTGGTAACAAATAATTAGAACCGCAAAAAAATGTCCCGTAGAGACTACACTTTCATTAAAAGACAAGAATTATCGTAAAGTGTTACAATTAAAGTTCAGTTTAAAAGAAAAATACAATTTTATTTAGATTGAAGGTATTTCAAAGTTAACAGGATATTCGGAATATCTTTTACTCTTGCTTCTGTCCAGAAATATTTGTCTTTATAATTTGAGTTTTTGATTATTACAGTAAAAGTTTGGGTTGTATTATAATTTTCAAATTTCAATTGAATTTCCTTCGTGTTAAAGATATATTTTACTATTTTCTTTTCTTTTGCCGCCAAATCCATATTCGGAATAACATAATTTTCAAACCAAATAATTAAATCAGGTATTTCATCCGTTCCAATCCATGCCGTTTCTTTTGTATATTCAGTTGGTCTGTTTGGATAATCTTTTATGATGTAAGTGCTTTCTACGGCTAAGCCTGATATTTTTGTATTTTGTTTTAAATCAATAATCTCACTTGGATAAAATGAAACAGTTTCTCCCAAACCGGATTTAAATAAAGTCTTTTCATTTTCGGACATGTTTATCTGTACATAACCTGATTTTTCAATGAATTTTGATGGTTCTGAATATTGTATTTCCTGAGAATTTTCTATAAATGGAAGAAGAAAGAATAAGAAAGTAAATTTTTTCATGATTGATATTTAATAAGATTGATAAATAATTTATTTACTTTTGAGAAAAGCTTTACATTTAAAACGCCATTTTCATGCCACAATTCAACACTTTTTTATTTTTTCTGGTTTCTATTTTTGGGACACTATCTGCAAACGCGCAACACGAAACCTATTCAGAACCTGTAAAACATGAAATTGCCGATACTACTTTTGTGAATTTAAAAGAGTACAGTAAAGATTTTATCTATGATATGAAATATGCAACCGAAGATAACTTTTTAAAAGCTAAAGTATATGATTGTGCCGAATGTGTTTTGCGTTTAAAAACCGTTGAAGCCTTAGTTGCCGCCAATAAAGATTTTATGAAAAAAGGCTATAAAATAAAACTTTTTGATTGCTACCGACCTTTGTCTATTCAAAAGAAAATGTGGGAGATAGTTTCGAATCCGGAGTATGTGGCAGATCCAAAAAAAGGCTCCATTCATAATAGAGGAGGAGCCGTTGATATTACGCTTGTCGATGCTACTGGAAAAGAACTTGATATGGGAACTCCTTTTGATTTCTTCGGAATTCAGGCGAGTCATAACTATACAAAATTGCCAAATGAAGTAAAATCAAATAGAAAATATCTTAAAAAAGTAATGATTAAACATGGCTTCAATTCCTTCGATTCAGAATGGTGGCATTATAATCTAAAAACAGGCTTAAAAGATAAGGTTTCCAATCAAAAATGGGATTGCAACTAATTACTCAACGCATCTGATATTTTCCATGAAATACGTATCAGGATGATATACTTTCTGGTTCATTTCTGAAGTTATTTCGCTTCTTACAATATAATCTTCAATATCAGTTAAATACTTAATTCGCATTAAGGTAACAGGAGATTTTTTAAGCTCTTCGAAATTATCTTTCATAAACATAAAAATTCCGGTATTTACTCTGTTATTATATTCTTTATCACGAATTAGCGTTCCGCAGTTTTCCTGATTAATATGTATTAAAGTTACGATTTTGCCGTTTTGCAATTGTAAAAACACTTTTGAGTTTTTGTCAAAACAATTCGCTTTTACAAAATCTTTACTTTTTTGAATTAATTGCAGATTTAATGTTGGTAAACCATCTGTTTGTGCCAATGAAAAGAACACATAATTAGAAGTTCCGCCAAAGTTTTTCTCGCTAATCAAATATTCGTTAGTTACTTTATAAGTACCAATAGAATCAGTTACATTGGTGCTGTATTCACAAGGTTTTTGGGCAAATGCAGAAAAGGTTAATAGAAAAAAAGTTAGTGTAATTAGTTGTTTCATTTTTAAGTAATTTTTCTGCAAATTAAAACTATTTTGTTATCATTTTTATCTGTTGTAAAAAAACAATACAAATTTCCACCATTTTTTATTTTCCACTTTTTTCGAATGTTTTCTACCGTGTCCGGAAAATTTCGCGCGGTAACATTTGCCTGCTGATTTAAAAGTGTGGCTTTCATATCGTTTTTGCTGTACGAAACCACCTTTTCGATTTCAAAAGATCTTCCGGGAAAATCAATTAATTCATCAGAAGTATATAAATGAGAATGTTTATGAAGTTTATTTATTTTGAATAGGATACTAACTTCATCAAAACCACCGGATTTCATAATAGCAGAATTGGGTTCGTAGAGAAACTTTTGCGGTAAATGATAAAAAGGCAATTCAGTTTCATCACCTAAAATAAAGTCGAAAGTTTCAGTTTTGTCTTTTAAAATATTGGCGGTTTTTATTATTATTTCGCCTGAATAATGATTGTGAATTTCAAAAAGCAATTCTTTCACTTCATTTTCCAAAGCAATAATATGAATGTTTTTTACGAATTTCAATTCAGATAATCCTGCCGAAATATCTAACAAAGGCGCTGTTTTTATTAAAACAGAATCACTTTTTTCGAAGTAAAAATCTAATAATTCAGGAACATTCGGCAAACAGTCTTTCAGCATAAAAACTTTGCCTTTTGCATCATTTCTTCGTGAAGGATCAATGTAAATCCAATCCCATTTTTGATCTGATTCTTTTAAAACATTTTCAGAATCATCGGCATAAAAAGTACAATTTTCTGTTTTTAATTGTTCGAAATTATGTTTTACAATTTCAGATAAATCTTCATTGATTTCGCAATGCGCAACAGTTTTAAATTTCTTAGAAAAATAATAATCATCAACGCCAAAACCTCCGGTAAGATCAATTAAACTTTTTCCTGAAATTAAAGAAGCTTTATACGCCGCTGTTTTTTCAGAAGAAGTTTGTTCTACAGAAATTTTACTTGGATAAATGATGTTTTCGGTCGAAAACCAAGTTGGTAATTTGTCTTTTGCTTTCGTTTTGGCTTCGATTTGATTTAAAATCGTAATCCATTCCACTTCTGGAAAAGGATTTTTTTGAAGCGCTAATTTTGTAATCGGAACACCGCTATTTTTATTTATGAAGTCTTGAATATTTTGTTGTAAAATAGAAGTGTTCAATGCTAAATTCTTTCGGTTAATACGGAGACAATTTTGTTGTCAGGAAAAAATTCTTTTAAAATTACTTTTACCATTGTAAAAACCGGAATGGCGATAATCATTCCCACAATTCCAAAAGTAATGCCGCTAATTAAAGTAATCAGGAATATTTCTAACGGGTGCGAATTTACACTTTTTGACGAAATTATGGGCTGACTAATATTATTATCAATTGCCTGAACAATTAAAAAACCTATGATTACATATATAGTTCGGGGTAAAATCTCCGATTGAAAATCGCTTCCAATCATGCTTATCATCGTTAAAAGACCTGCTAAAATAGTTCCGATAATAGGTCCTATATACGGAATGATATTTAAAATGGCACATAAAAAAGCAATTACAAAAGCATTTTGATTTCCAAAAATCATTAAAACAATCAAATACAAAATAAATACAACTGTTAATTGCAGCAATAAACCAATAAAATAACGTGTTAGGAAATGATTTATTTTTGCGATAGAATTTAAAATTTTGTCTTCGTTTGTATCCGGCAAAATTTTTCTTGCAGTAGCTTTAAACGCGTCCTGATCTTTAATAAAGAAAAAAGTAATAAAAAATACCGAAACCAATCCCATTCCCATATCAGCGACAAAACCTAAAATCGAATTGATGAAACCTGTAAAATAACTAAAATTGAACATGGATGTTATTTTAGAATCTTTCAATACTTTGTTTAAATCTACGTGCGGAATATTAAAATAAGTTTCAATACTTTGTTCTGCTTCCAGAAATTGCGTTTGTAAATGATCGGTGTCGAGTAAAGATAAATTATTGGCTTGCGAAATAATCAGCGGAACGAACAAAAATATAAAACCAACCATTGTTAATATAAAAACAATTATGGTTGTTGTAGCGGCTAATGAATTTCCGAATTTTAATTTATTTTTTAAAAATTGTACTAACGGATTTGCTATTAAACACAATATTAAAGAAATGCATAAATAGACAATTACGGTTTGTATTTCATATAAGAAATATAAAATCAGGGCAACAACTAAAATGGTGGTTAAAGCTCGTAATATTCCGTTAGATATTATTTTTGATGTGATCATGATTGGGTTTTAGATGATAAATATAGGAAAAAGCTTTGAAATTTTGGTACTAAAACAAAAAAAGCGAGATAGTGTATATCTCGCTTTTAAGTGTATTATGTTGAATATCTTTTAGATACCAAATGCAGCTCTTGGACCTCCGGTTACAAATATTGCAGCCATTCTGCTTTTTTGTCCGTTAGAGAACATGTACATTGCATTATCATCTGTATAATCCATGTAGTTCATTGTCATTTCTACAGGAGTTCCAGAACAAGTACTGTAATGAGGATACGCAGGTACACCGTAATTTGCAGTGTTGTGAGTTGGCGTATCAGATACTAAATCGCTTCCGCAAGTTGCATCTCCCCAAATGTGACGTAAATTCATCCAGTGACCAACTTCGTGAGTAGCAGTTCTTCCTAAGTTGTAAGGAGCGTTTGCTGAACCTGATAAACCAAAATATTTAGAGTCAATTACAACTCCGTCAGTAGCCGAAGCTCCACCAGGAAATTGAGCATAACCTAAAATTCCGCCACCAATAGTACAAGCCCATAAGTTAAGCTTTGTTGTTGGAGTAGTTGGTGCAAGACCTCCCTGAGCCGTTTTTTTCATGGCATCATTTGTTCCCCAAGATGTTTTTGTAGTCGATTTTCTAATAACCTGATCTAAAACAAATGAAATACCTACATTTGCTTTTACACCAGAAAATAGTGCAGGAACACTACCAAAATCTGAGTTTAACGCATTAAAATCCTTGTTTAATACATCGATTTGTGTTTGAATTTGTGCATTCGAAATGTTTTCAGCAGTAGTTCTGTATAAAACATTTACAACAACCGGAATTTGAACTTTGCCATTTACAAGTTTACCTGTAAGCATAGCTTTGTTTGTAAAAGCTTCAATTTCATTCATTCTGATCGCTAATGTAGGATCAGCTTTTAATTGTGCTTCTAAAACTTCCTGAGTGGCACATCCTCTTTGGGCAATTGCACTTACACCTGAATCTGCTGATTCTGATTGATCATTTTGACATGAAAACAGCAATAAGGCTGTAACTGCGGATAAAAAAACTTTTTTCATAATAATAGGGGTTTTTGTTATAATATTGTTGATTAGTTAAACAATATCGCAATTTTATAACAAAAGTTTTACGTAGCAAAATATTTACAAATAATTATTTGTCAGAATTTTACAAACCCTTATATAATCTAGTTCTTACAAAAATTCAAGACAATTTATTAAGAAGTAATTTCGTACAAAGCGATACTTGCAGCCTGAACAACATTCATCGAACTGTTTTTTCCGAACATGTTTATGTGTACAATCTGGTTCGAAATCTTTAAAAGTTCATCGCAGATTCCGTCAATTTCACTTCCCAGTAAAAGTGCAATTTTTTGGTTATCAGGAATTACAACTTCTTTTAAGGGTTTACTATTGCTGGCAATTTCCAAAGCAATAATTTCGAAGTTGTTTGAAGTTAAGTAATCAACAAGTTCTGTTGTTTGTTCGATTACAATATGCGGCACATAAAGATGTGTGCTTCTTGAAGTTTTATTGATTTTTCTGGGTGTGAGCGGAATATCTTTTCCTAAAAAAATAATATTTTCCACACCAAAAGCTTCTGCAATTCTAAAAAGAGAACCAATATTTTGTTGAAAATAAATATGATCACAAACCAGCGTTATGGGAAACGTTTTTCGTTCAAATTGATTTTCTTCGTGAGTAAGCTGCACTTTTTAAGGTTTAATTGGTAAAAATATAGTTGATGATATTGGCACCCATTTTTAGCGCTTTTTCTCTAACAGCAAGCGGATCGTTGTGTACTTCTGCATCTTCCCAGCCATCGCCCAAATCACATTCGTACGTGTATAATAAAACCAATTTATTGTCGACAAAAATGCCAAAAGCCTGAGCACGAGTACCATCGTGTTCGTGAATTTTTGGTAATCCGTTAGGAAAAGGAAACGGTTTTTGAAAAATAGGATGATTGGCAGGAATTTCAATTAAATTATTATTCGGGAATATTTTCTTGATTTCTTTTCGAATGTATTGATCCATTCCGTAATTATCGTCAATATGCAGGAAACCTCCGGATGTTAAATAATTTCTCAAATTACTAACATCGGCATCGCTAAAGACCACATTTCCGTGTCCCGTCATATGTACAAAAGGATACGAAAGCAAGTCAGGATTTCCGGGTTCTACCGTTGATGGTTTTGGTTTTATCCTTGTATTGATATTAGAATTACAAAACTGAATTAAATTGGGCAGTGATGTAGGATTTGCATACCAATCGCCGCCACCGCTGTATTTTAATAAAGCAATTTCCTGTGAAAAGGAATGTGTGGAAATAAGTAATAATAAGTAAAATATTTTTTTCATGTAATTATAAATTATCTTGTTTTTTTACTCTAAACGCTCTGCTGTGTCATTTCGACCAAAGGGAGAAATCACATTCAGAGAGCAACGCACCGTGGTTACGTTATGTGATTTCTCCCTTTGGTCGAAATGACACAATCCAGTCCTCTAAATGACACAATTAATTCGATGTTTCATTAAAGAAAACAACACTATGACAAGCCACAACTGCAGCAGTTTCAGTACGTAAACGTGTGTTTCCCAGCATTACCGGCTGAAAATTATTTTCTAAAGCCAATGCAATTTCCTTTTCAGAAAAATCGCCTTCGGGACCAATTAATACCGTTACATTTTCGTTTGGCTTTAAAACATCTTTCAATGATTTTTTATCGGTTTCTTCGCAATGGGCGATCAATTGCAAACCATCATTTTTTTGTTTTATGAATTCTTTAAATGAAATTGCCTCGTTTAATTTTGGCAAATAGGTTTCATTGGATTGTTTCATCGCCGAAAGAATGATTTTTTCAAAACGTTCTTTATTCACCACTTTTCTTTCTGATCTGTCGCAAAAAACAGGCGTAATTTCCTGAACACCAATTTCAGTAGCTTTTTCCAGAAACCATTCAAAACGATCGTTCATTTTGGTTGGCGCAACCGCAAGATGTAAACGAAATTTCGGTTCCGGTGTTTTTTTTATCGAAAGCACTTCAACAATACATTTATTGTCAGACGCCAAAGTAATTGCGGTTTCAAACAATAAACCAAATCCGTTTGTGACGTGGAGAATATCGGAATCTTTTTTTCGTAAAACTTTGATTATATGACGGCTTTCTTCTTTGTCAAAAGAAAAAGTTTCAGTAGTTTCGTCTATATCGGGATTGTAAAATAATTGCATAATTAAAATTGAATTCGTGCTTTTGAAACGACCGCAGAAGTTTCAAAACGATTTGATAAATATTTTTGATACCCTACAATTCCAATCATGGCTGCGTTATCTGTAGTGTATTCAAATTTTGGAACAAAAGTTTTCCAGCCATATTTGGCTTCGCTTTCTTTCAATCGGGTTCTGATTCCTGAGTTTGCCGAAACTCCGCCGCCAATCGCAATTTGTGTAATGCCGGTTTCTTTTACCGCTAATTTTAATTTATCCATCAAAATTTCGATAATCGTATATTGTATAGAAGCGCAAATATCGTTGAGGTTTTCTTCGATAAAATTTGGGTTTTCTAACTTTTTCTTCTGAATAAAATATAAAATGGCTGTTTTTAATCCGGAGAAACTAAAGTCTAATCCGGGCACTTTTGGTTTTGTAAAGGCAAAAGCTTTCGGGTTTCCTTCTTTGGCATATTTATCGATTAAAGGTCCGCCGGGATAAGGAAGTCCGAGAATTTTTGCACTCTTGTCAAAAGCTTCTCCAACCGCGTCGTCAGTGGTTTCGCCAATAATTTCCATATCAAAAAAGCCATTAACTTTTACAATTTGCGTATGTCCGCCGCTAATCGTTAAGGCTAAAAAAGGAAACTCAGGTTTATCAAATCCTTCTTCGTCTATAAAATGCGCTAAAATATGCGCATGCATGTGATTTACAGCAATTAACGGAATATTTAATGCTAATGAAAGTGATTTGCTAAACGAACTTCCTACCAATAATGAGCCCATTAAACCGGGACCTTGCGTAAATGCTATGGCGGTTAATTGATCTTTTTGTACATTTGCTTTACGAAGCGCCGCATCAATAACAGGAACAATATTCTGCTGATGTGCTCTCGAAGCCAGTTCAGGAACAACGCCCCCATATTGATTGTGAATTAGCTGGTTGGCTACAACATTTGAGAGTACTTTATCGTTATGTAAAACTGCAGCAGCAGTATCATCGCATGAACTTTCGATGGCAAGAATAAAAACCTCTGAATTTTGCATATAAAGGCACGAATTTTGGATTATATTTGACAAATCAAATTTTTAAATTTATTTGATTGAAGTAGACGCCAAAATTAAAGAATTTTTTATCAAAAACAGTCGTTCTTTGTCTGTTCATAGTAAATTTAAAAGAAAACTAAAATTAAAAAGCTATCAAAAAAGTAAAGAAAATAATATCACGAACCCTAATTGGGTTAATTTTACTTTTGTTGGCATTGGCTATAACACTGTCTTTGCCTGTGGTTCAGACAAAAATTGCCAAATATGTTACAGACTCACTCAACAACGATTTTAAAACAGATATTACGATAGATAAAGTTGCCATTAATATTTTTGGCGGCGTTAAACTTAAAACCGTACTAATTCGTGATCATCATAAAAAAACTTTAATTTATTCAGATATTATCAGTACTGATATTTTAAGTGTAAAAAGGCTTCTTGATGGCGATTTAATTTTTGGCGATCTTCGCTTAACAGGTTTGGTTTTTAATTTGAAAACCTACAAAGGCGAAAACGAAAACAATATCAATAAATTTATTCGCTTATTCGATTCTGATAAACCTTCTAAAACCAATAAACATTTTTTATTGACAGCCAAAAATGCCTATATCTCAAAAGGAACATTTTCGGTAATTGATGAAAACAAGAAAACGCCAAAACTTATTGATTTTAAAAAACTGAATGCTTATATCAGCGATTTTAAATTATATGGACCGGATGTAAATACGACTATTCACAGGTTTTCATTTGAGGATCATCGCGGTTTGTATGTTTCTAATCTGGCAGCGAAATTTAGTTATACTAAAAAACAAATCAAGCTTGAAAATTTAGCCATAAAAACCAAAAGATCATCGATTTATGGTAAAGCAATTTTAAATTATAAAGTTGGGGATTTCCTGGCATTTACAGATAAAGTGAAGTTTGATGTTGCGGTCGATTCTGCGTCAATTGCCACAAATGATATTCGTTATTTTTATGACGGATTGGGCAAAGACCAGCATTTTAAGCTTAAAACTAAACTAAAAGGAACGCTTAATAATTTAAATTTAAAAAGGTTAAAACTTACTGATACAAACGGTTCGCGAATTATAGGAAACATTAATTTTAGAAATCTTTTAGGTACAAAAGAGCAGAAATTCTCCATGGATGGAAAGTTTGACAGATTAACTTCCAGCTATGATAATTTGGTGGTTTTACTGCCTGTTGTTTTAGGGAAAAAACTTCCGAAGGAACTACAGAGAATTGGTAAATTTAATATTGTTGGTAAAGCAAAAGTTTCGACAACGGAGCTGGAAAGCGATTTTAAAATAGCTACAGATTTAGGAAATGGTCAGGTAAATTTGCACCTGAACAATATGGATTTTATTGATAAAGCGTCTTACTCCGGTAATATTATTTTGGATAATTTTGATGTTGGAGCATTGCTGCAGCGAAAGGATATTGGTAAAACAACTTTAAATTTAGATGTTGACGGTGTTGGTTTTACAGAGAAATATCTAAACACGATTATAAAAGGTGATATTGAAAAACTGGATTATAATAAATACACGTATAATAATATTGTGGTTAACGGTAATTTTAAACTGCCTTATTATAAAGGACAAATTTCTATAAACGATCCAAATTTGACCTTAACATTTGATGGTTTGGTTGATTTAAGCAAGCGCGAAAGTAAATACGATTTTCATATTAATGTTGAAAATGCTGATTTGAAAAAATTGAAGTTCGTAAACGATTCCATTTCTCATTTTCAGGGAGACGCGGTTGTTGAAGTTACCGGAAATTCGATCGAAAATCTACAGGGAAATATTTACATTAAAGACGCGGTTTATCAAAATCCAAAATCGACTTATGCTTTTGATGATTTAACGGTTAATTCTAGTTTTGATGCTGATAAATTACGTACCATAACCATTAATTCTACGGATATTGTTAATGGTAAAATTGTGGGTAAATTTCAGTTTGCTCAATTAGATAAACTGGTAATGAATTCAGTAGGAAGTCTTTATACGAATTACAAACCTTATAAGGTTAAAAAAGGACAATTTTTACGTTTCAACTTTCATGTTTATGATAAAGTGGTCGAAATGTTATATCCTGAAATCAATGTTGATTCATCAACTGTGGTTCGTGGAAAAATTGATGCTGATTTGAATGAATTTAAATTTAGGTTTAAATCGCAAAAAATAACTGCTGCAAAAAATACGTTTGATAATATCAGGATTAATATAGATAATAAAAATCCGCTTTATAATGCTTTTATTGAGTTAGATAGTATCAAAACGCCTTATTATAAAATTCGTGATTTCAATTTGATTAATGTAACATCAAAAGATACTTTGTTTGTTCGTTCAGAATTTAAAGGTGGCGAAAAAGGGAATGATTATTTTAATATGAACTTGTATCATACTATTGATAAAAACAAAAATAATATTGTTGGTATCAAAAAATCTGAGATGAAGTTTAAGGATTATTTATGGTATTTAAACGAAGAAGATGCATCAGATAATCAGGTTGTTTTTGATAAAAATTTCAAAAACTTTAATATAGACAATATTGTATTATCGCATGAAGATCAAAAAATTGATTTAAATGGAGAAATAAAAGGAAAGGATTATAAGGATATTGTGCTGAATTTTGAAGATGTCGATATTAATAAAATTACGCCGTTAACTTCAAAATTTGTGTTTAATGGTAATTTGAACGGAAAGGTCAATTTTAAACAGAATAAAGATGTTTATCAACCCACGGCATCTATTGTTATTGACCATCTTAACTTAAATAAAACGGAATTAGGTACTTTAAATTTTGATATTTCGGGAGATGAAAGCCTGAGAAAATTTACTATAAATTCATCGATACAAAATGGTTTTTCGGAATCGTTTAGTGCCAACGGAAGTTTTGCGATCGAAAATAAAGAAACTATTCTGGACTTAAAGCTAAAACTTGAAGGCTTTAATTTAGCCACTTTAGGAACTGTTGGCGGAGACGTTTTGTCGAATGTTCGAGGAAGTGTGTCCGGAAATGCCGCGGTTGTGGGGAATCTTAAAAAACCGGAAATCAACGGTAGATTATATGTCGAAAAAGCCGGAATGACCATTCCGTACCTTAATACAGATTATGAATTAAGCGATCGAACGGTTATTGATTTAACTGATGAGAAATTTTTGTTTAGAAATAATCAGTTAACCGATACGAAATACGGCACAAAAGGATTGCTGAACGGAAGTATTGAACATCATAATTTTGGCGACTGGAAACTCGATTTAACCATAACGACGAAACGATTATTGGCACTTGATACCAAAGACAGCGATGATGCGGCTTATTTTGGTACTGCATTTATTAATGGTACAGCAAGTATAAAAGGACCAACAGAAAGTTTGTTTATTAAGGTAGATGCTAAATCTGAAAAAGGAACGGAAGTTAAGATACCTATTAATAATGTGCAAAGTGTAGGGGAGAGCAGCTGGATACATTTTGTAACGCCAAAAGAAAAATACAATCTCGCAAATGGTATTGTTGAAAAAACGCGAAATTATAACGGACTTGAACTGGAGTTTGATTTTGATATTACGCCAGATGCGGAAGTCGAAGTAATTCTGGATCGAAATTCCGGTCACGGTATGAAAGGAAAAGGATATGGTTCGTTGTTATTTAAAATCAACACATTGGGTAAATTTAATATGTGGGGAGATTTCCAGGCATACGAAGGAACTTATAACTTTAAATACGGAGGTTTGATCGATAAAAAATTCGCCGTTAAAAAAGGCGGATCTATTATTTGGGAAGGTAACCCGATGAAAGCCCAGTTGAATCTTGAAGCCGTTTACAGAACATCTGCAAATCCTGCTGTATTGCTGGATAATTCATCCTTTAATAAAAAAGTACCGGTAGAAGTTGTAATTGGTTTAAGAGGAGATTTAACGAGCCCGGAGCCTAATTTTGATATTCAGTTTCCGTCTGTAAGTAATGTTTTAAAATCAGAAATACAATATAAGTTAGATGATAAAGATGTGCGCCAAACGCAGGCATTGTATTTACTGTCGACAGGTTCGTTTATGAGTCCGGATGGATTTAATCAAAGTGATTTATCTGGAACTTTTGCTGAAACTGCTGCCAGTTTATTGGGTGGAATCATTAAATCAGATAATGATAAGTTTAATATTGACCTGAACTTTATATCTGCAGACAAACGAATTGGTCAGGAAGCCGATGGTCAGTTTGTGGCGAATATATCGTCTCAAATTAATGAAAAAATATCCATAAACGGAAAATTAGGAGTTCCGGTTGGAGGCGTTAATGAATCTGCGATTGTTGGAGATATTGAAATTCTTTACAGAGTAAATGAAGATGGTTCTATGAATCTTCGTTTGTTTAATAAAGAAAATGATATTAATTATGTTGGTCAGGGAATTGGTTATACACAAGGAGTTGGTATTTCGTATGAGGTAGATTTTGATACTTTTAGTGAATTGGTCAATAAGATATTTAAGAACCATAAATTAGAACGATCGTTAAAAAGTTCTCCTGATGATTTGCCGGATTCTTATGTAAATCCGGATTATTTGAATTTCTCAAGTTCAAAAGAAACAGATAAGAATAAAAAGAAATCTGATAAAAAAGACGAGGAGAAACCTAAGCCGCAACAAAATAATAACAACGAAGGATATATTCCTGACGATAATGATTTTTAAGCAAATCGCTTAAAAAACGTTAACTTTCTCAAAACCATTTTTATAATGGTTTTTTTTGCTAAATTTATAAATTAATAAAATTTTTGAATTTTAGTTCCACACAGATTTTTATAACACTTCATTTATGTATTGTTAATTTTAGAGATTTAATTAAAAAATACATCTTTTATTATTTTAAATGAATTTTTTCATATCAAAAAACTTATTAACGAAAACGTTTGAATTTAACATATTTTATTAATTTATGACAATTACCACCTGTAAAGTGGTGAATGTTTGCTAATTTTACACTTTAATACTTAAATAATGCCAAAAACAATAAAAAAAGTTGGTGTTCTAACTTCAGGAGGAGACTCACCAGGAATGAATGCCGCAATACGATCAGTTGTTCGAACATGTGCTTATCATAATATAGAATGCATCGGAATTTACAGAGGGTATCAGGGAATGATCGAAGGTGATTTCAAAGAAATGGGTCCCCGAAGTGTAAATAATATTGTAAATAAAGGAGGAACGATCTTAAAATCAGCTCGTTCTCTTGAGTTTAAAACACCTGAAGGTAGAAAAAAAGCGCACGAAAACCTTTTAAAAGCAGGAGTTGATGCTCTTGTAGTTATTGGCGGAGACGGAAGCTTTACCGGAGGTTTGGTTTTTAATTCAGAATTTGGTTTCCCTGTAATGGGAATTCCGGGTACAATTGATAATGATATTTTTGGTACAAGTCATACATTAGGATATGATACTGCTTTAAATACAGTTGTAGATTGTATCGATAAAATTAGAGATACTGCAAGTTCACATAACCGATTATTTTTTGTAGAGGTTATGGGTAGAGATGCAGGGCATATTGCTCTAAACGCAGGTATTGGAGCCGGTGCCGAAGAAATCCTTATTCCTGAAGAAGATTTAGGTCTGGACAGATTGCTGGACTCACTGCAAAAAAGTAAAGCTTCGGGAAAATCATCAAGTATAGTAGTTATTGCTGAGGGAGATAAAATTGGTAAAAACGTATTCGAATTAAAAGATTATGTTGAAGCTAATTTACCTGAGTACGACGTAAGAGTTTCTGTTTTAGGACACATGCAGCGTGGTGGTTCTCCATCTTGTTTTGATCGTGTTTTAGCGAGCCGTTTAGGTGTAAAAGCAGTAGAATCTTTAATTGAAGGTAAATCTAATTATATGGTTGGTTTACGTGAAGATAAAGTAGCTCTAACACCATTAGAACAAGCAATTAAAGGGAAATCTGAAATTGATAGAGAATTATTGAGAGTGTCTGACATCATGTCAACATAAAAATAAAAGTTTAAATAAGGAATGAAGTTTATTGTGAGGAAATTAGACTTTAAATTAGTGTAATAAAAACAAAAGCAAAAATTAAGTAAAATGTCAAAAGTAAAATTAGGAATAAACGGATTTGGACGTATCGGAAGAATCGTTTTTAGAGAATCATTCAACAGAGATAATGTAGAAGTAGTAGCAATCAACGATTTATTAGATGTAGATCACTTAGCTTACTTATTAAAATATGATTCAGTTCACGGTCGTTTCAACGGAACTGTAGAAGTAAAAGAAGGAAAATTGTATGTAAACGGAAGAAATATCCGTATCACTGCAGAAAGAAATCCTGCTGACTTAAAATGGAACGAAGTTGATGTTGATGTAGTTGCAGAATGTACAGGTATCTTTACAACTATCGAAACTGCAAATGAGCACATTAAAGGTGGTGCTAAAAAAGTAATTATTTCTGCTCCTTCTGCAGATGCTCCAATGTTTGTAATGGGAGTAAATCACGAAACTGCAAAAGCTTCTGATTTAGTAGTTTCTAACGCGTCTTGTACAACAAACTGTTTAGCGCCTTTAGCTAAAGTTATTCACGATAACTTTGGTATTGAAGAAGCTTTAATGACAACTGTTCACGCTACAACTTCAACTCAAATGACTGCTGACGGACCTTCAAGAAAAGACTGGAGAGGTGGACGTGCTGCTTCAATCAATATTATTCCTTCTTCAACAGGAGCTGCAAAAGCAGTTGGAAAAGTAATTCCATCTTTGAATGGTAAATTAACAGGAATGTCTTTCCGTGTTCCTACAGCTGACGTTTCTGTAGTAGATTTAACTGTAAAAGTTTCTAAAGAAACTTCATACGAAGAAATCTTAGCGGTTTTAAAAACAGCTTCTGAAACTACAATGAAAGGTATTTTAGGATATACTGAAGATGCAGTTGTTTCTCAGGATTTTATTTCTGATAAAAGAACTTCAATTGTTGATGCTACTGCAGGAATTGGATTGAATTCTACTTTCTTCAAATTCGTATCTTGGTATGATAACGAATACGGATATTCTTCAAAATTGATCGATTTATCTGTGCATATCGCAGGTTTAAAATAATAATATATAAATTTGGCAAATCCCGTTATCTAAAGGTAACGGGATTTTCTTATTTTGTTTTGTCTTTAATTAATGTAAAAAACACACTTTTAAATTGATGAAGAAAAACTAATCCAAAAAACTAAAAAAAATGAAATTAATAGTTGATAGTGGATCTACAAAAGCAGACTGGATTGCAATTGATGATAATGGAAAAGTATTATTCACGACACAAACTTTGGGATTAAACCCTGAAATTCTTGACGGTCCTGAAATTGTTTCAAGATTAAATGATCGTTTTGATATTTTGCAAAATAAAAAAAATGCCACTCACTTATTCTTTTACGGAGCAGGTTGTGGAACGGAGAGAATGCAAACAGCACTTTCACAAATATTCCAGGAATATTTTAATAACGCTATTGTAGAAGTTCATGAAGATACTTATGCAGCAGTTTATGCTACAACTCCAAAAGGAGAATCAGCAATTGTTAGTATTTTAGGAACAGGTTCTAACTGTAGTTATTTTGATGGAAAAGTATTGCATCAAAAAGTACAGTCATTAGGTTATATTGCCATGGATGATTGCAGTGGAAATGTTTTCGGAAAAGAATTAATCAGAAAATATTATTTCAATAAAATGCCTAAAGATTTGGCGGTTGAATTTGAAAAAGAATATAATCTGGATGCTGATTATATTAAGAACAAATTATACAAAGAACCAAATCCAAATGCTTATTTAGCGACTTTTGCTAAATTCTTAATCAAACATAAAGATTCAGAATTTTGCCGAAAAATTATTTTCAAAGGAATGAAATCTTTCGTGAAAAATTACATCAAGCAATTTGATAATTGCAAAGAAGTTCCTGTGCATTTCGTAGGTTCTATTGCTTTTTATCTGAAAGATGAATTACAGGAAACATTTGATAAATACGAACTTCAATTAGGAAACGTTTTAAGAAGACCTATTGACGGATTAATTGCATACCATGTTGCTAATCAATAATTAAATTTATTATATGGAAATTGCTATTATTGCTCACGATGGAAAGAAGGCAGATATGGTACAGTTTTTAAATAAAAACAAAACCCTGCTTCTTCAGGAAAACATTAAATTAATCGCAACAGGAACTACCGGAAGCAAGGCTGTAAATGCTGGTTTTAAAGTAAAAAGAAAACTTTCAGGACCAATGGGAGGTGATGCCCAGATTGCTGCACGTGTTGCCGAAGGTAAAACGCAGATGGTTTTCTTTTTTAAAGATCCTCTGGCAAGTCACGCTCATGAAGTTGATATTAATATGCTTATTCGTGTTTGCGATGTACATAATGTGCCATTAGCAACAAATGAAGCTTCTGCTCAATTATTACTTAATGCTGTCGCACTGCAATTATAAAATTTTACATATTTAAAATTATATTTAAAACCGTTTCATTTTAATGAAACGGTTTTTTATTGTTATTAAATTTATTAAAATCATATAATCGCCAGTCTTTTGCTGATATTTAGTTAAATATTTGATTTTCATGGCTTTAAATCGATGATTTAATTTTTATTAACGTAAATTTGATACTAAATTTATTGTTAAATCATGAAAAAAGGAAATACGTTAATTGCGATTATTGCTCATGATAATAAAAAAGCGGATATGATTCAGTTTTTAATTAAAAACGGACTTACGCTGCAACATGAGAAGGTAAAACTTATCGCTACAGGATTATTAGGAAGAAATGCAGAAAAATCAGGCTTTAAAGTAAAAAAAATGCTTCCCTGTTCTATGGGCGGTGATGCTCAAATTGCCTCAAAAGTAGCGGAGGGCAGAATTAATATTGTCTTCTTTTTTAAAGATCCCCTGGCAAGCCACGCACATGAAGTTGATGTAAATATGCTGCTCAGGATTTGCGATGTTCATAATGTGCCGCTGGCAACAAATGAAGCCACGGCACAATTATTATTAAATGCTATTGTACAGCAATTATAGAAATTTCTACATTTACATTTTTTGGTAAACAGGCGACCTGAACTGTTTCACGTGCAGGAGCAGTTTTTTCGTCAAAATAAGAACCGTAAACAGTATTTATTGCAGCAAAATTATTCATGTCCATAATGAAAATGGTTGCCTTTACAACATTCTCAAAAGTCATATTTGCAGCTTCTAAAATAGCAGCAATATTTTGCATAACCTGATGGGTTTCATCATTAATGTTTTCTGTAATGATTTCTCCCGAAGCAGGATTAATTGCGATTTGACCGGAGGCATAAAGTGTATTTCCTGATAATACGGCTTGATTATAAGGACCGATTGGTGCAGGCGCTTTTTCTGTAAAAATTATTCTTTTCATAATATAGATTGTTAAATGCTGGAATAGATTACTTAATCACTAAAAAAAGAAATTAATGGTTAAGGAAATATTTGATCTAAAATACGATTTATTATCGATTAGAAGCGCTTCGTTTGTTCCATTTAATATCGCTAAGAACACCGGATTTAATTCCGATAAAGAAATTCCAGTTAGAATTTGTTCCTAACGGACTCCAGTTAAAAGCCATTCTCCAGCTCAATAAATCTCGTTCAAAACGAAACTGAGTAAACGTAACTCCTTTTTGTACAAAGTCATAACCGGTAGAAACCCCGCCTTTCCATTTTGGAGTAATATCCATATTGGCAGAAATCATGATCGAGTTTCCTGTTATTTTATTTTCACGATTTAAGTTAGAATACGTCAATGAATACGCCATTGTCATATCCCACGGTATTTTCGAATTAAAGAACTCTGTAATAACATCCTCACCATCATCTTTTTCATTCGCAAACTGGCTGTTTCGGCTGTCATTTAAATCGGTATTGGTACCAAATAAATCATCTTTACGACCACCGTTCCGTTCACTCTGCTTGTTTTCTTCTTTTACACCTTTATTCGAAAAAGAATAATTTAAGGTCACGTTTGCACTTGTAAGCCTAAATAAACTTCCACCATTATCGATATTATAAACATTTATTTTGGCTCCGGAATTGTCGATCGCATACGGATCTAAAGTTGCACCAAAATTGACATTCATTTTATTTTCAAAAAATTGAGTTCCACCGCTTACAAGAACAGGCTGCCATGCGAGAGTTTCTTTTCCGTTGGCATTAAAATTATAACTTGTACTGAAATTTAAATTGTTCAGTAACATGATCTTTTTAGGTTCTGTTTTTGTACTGTCGCTGTCTCTTACTTTGGCTTCAAAAGTATTGCTTAAAGCAAATGCCACAATGTTCGAGTTATCTTTACTAGGAGCACCGTAAACACCGCCTTCAAAACGGGTATATTCAGTCGTAATTCGACCCGAAGCATCTACAGCATACGTATCGTAGTATTTTTCAAAACTTGGCGTGTATGCGTACGTAACAGTTGGTCGCATAACGTGGCGAATCGACTGGATTTTTTTATCATCTCCAAAATTAAAAGTACCATAAATAGTAGTACCTAAATTCGTACTCAAATTATAAGTTCTAAACGCATCAAAACCGTTGATTGTTTTAGTTTCAACCTTACTTAATTCTGAATTATAATCTTTTTCGATTGTTTTGGTTACCCATGTTTCCTGATAATTGGTAGAAGCTCCTGCACTAAAATATTTAAATATTTTGAAGTTGGTACTAATCGGAATCGAGTGCTGCATCCCAATTTGCGCATCTCTGAACATTTGTGGTTTAAAAAACAATGAATCCGTAGTTACAATATTGTTTTTACCGCTCAGATTATATTGTAAGTTGATGTTTTTTATAAACCCCTTTTTTACGCCATCTTTACCAACAAACGGATATACACGATCAATACTTGCCTGCAAAGTAGGTAATGTCATGTTTATAACTTCGGTTTGGGTATTTTGTGAGTGCGTTGCAGTTAACGATATTCTCGCCTGCGGAATGGTATTGAATGTTTTATTATAAGAAATAGAGGAACTTAATGTATTATTTAAATTTGATCCAACGTTCGCCTGATTAATAGATTGCTTAAAATATTTACTACTACCTAAGTTTACGGATGCAGAAAAAGTAGAATTCGGATTTGACTTGGTGTCTTTCGAATGCGACCACTGAATGTTGTAAATATTCTGTTTCGAATAATCCGGATAACCTCTTTCACTGTTTATCAGGTTTTCAAAACGAATATTAATATTACCTCTGTATTTATATCGGGTTGCATATGCCGATTCAAACCGCATGGCATAACTTCCGTTTGTATAATAATCTCCCAGAACAGTTAAATCGTAATTATCGCTTAAAGCAAAATAATAACCCATGTTTTGAAGCGAGAATCCACGTGTATTCGAGTCATTATAACTTGGGATGATGATTCCTGAAACGCTCTTTTCCTGACTCATAGGAAAATAAGCAAAAGGCAATGCCAGTGGAGTAGGCACATCAGCAATAACCATATTGGTTAAACCGGTAATTACTTTTTTTCCCGGAATAAATTTTACTTTACTGGTACGGAAATAATATTCAGGATTATCGACATCTTTAGAAGTGGTAAATCTTGCATCTTTTAAAAAATAAACAGAGTCGTTTTCTTTTTTGGTAATGGCAGCTTTAACCTTAAATTCTCCTTGTTCTGTTCTTGAATTAAAAATTAAGGCTTTTTTTGTTTTAAAATTAAAGCGAATAGAGTCAGGCTGAACTTCACTTGCACCTTGTTTAAAGTTTGGATATTGAGTTAATACACCCGCAGAATCTTTTATTCTGCCAGCATACACTTCATCTTTCTCATAATCAAGTACAATGATACCGGATTTTAATTCGACATCTTTGTAGTATAATTCCCCTTCATTATAAAGAGTGATTCTTTTTTTCTTCTGATCGATTTTTGCGTAATCTTTCGCTCTGTATTTTACCTTACCATCCAAAAAAGTCTTTGTAGGTCTGACAGTATCTAATTTTATCGTATCAACGACGGCTGTATTGGATTTATCTGTTTGTTTTTCAGTTGATAATGGATTTTTTTTAGATTTTATCTCTTGCGAATATAATTTACCACAACCTAGTGTTAGGAAAAATGATAATAAAACGATATTAAATAAGTTTGTATGCAAAGGTTTAAATGCTATTTTTGTAAAAGTATGGCTTGTTTTTTGACATGTCAAACTTACATATAATTTTTTGGCAAAAATAATCAATTGTAAAAATTATAGCAGTTGCATTTTATTAAAATTAACTTTTAAATTTATGAACATATTTAACAAAACTAGATTAATCTTTAGTTTTTTTCTAACGATAACGACTTTTTGTGCTTACAGTCAATCAAATGTATTTAAAGTAACTCTTGATGCCGGACACGGTGATCATGACTTTGGTGCTGTTTATAGCGGTCGGATAGAAAAAAATATTGCATTGGCTATTGTGTTAAAAGTTGGAAAATTACTGGAAGCAACTCCCAATATTAATGTAATATATACTCGTAAAACAGATGTTTTTATTGATCTTGTTGAAAGAGCCAATATTGCAAACAGGGCAAATTCGAATATTTTTGTGTCGATTCACTGTAATGCAAACAAAAATACGGCTGCAGACGGGACCGAAACTTATGTAATGGGTATAAGTAAAACAGCCTCGAATCTTGAAGCTGCGAAAAAAGAGAACTCGGTAATTACATTAGAAAAAGATTATAAACGTAAATACGAAGGATTCGATCCAAATTCTCCGGAATCAATGATTGGATTAACATTAATGCAGGAAGAATATCAGGATAACAGTATCTCACTTGCTGATAAAATTGAATCTAATTTTGAAAAACTAGGAAAAAAACTTCGTCAGGGCGGCGTAAAGCAAGCGCCATTTATGGTACTTCATAAAGCATATATGCCAAGAGTTTTGGTAGAAACAGGATTTGTTTCTAATCCTGCAGAAGGTACTATTTTAAATTCGGAAGAAGGACAAGATGATATTGCCAAGGCTATTGCCGAAGCAATTATAAGTTATAAAAGAGAATATTTTGGTTCTGGAATTCCGGAAGCAGATACAAGACCGGCAAAAGACACTTCGAGTTCAAAACCTAAAGTTACCGAAACGCCTACAGTAATAAAAAATGCTCCAAAAGGTACTTTTTTCAAAGTACAGCTTATTGCCAGTATCAAAAAAACGCCATTAGAACCTAAAAACTTTAAAGGTCTTAAAAATGTAACCATGTTATTTGAAAACAATATATATAAATATTTTTATCAGGAAACCTCAGATTACGAAACAGCTAAGAAATACTTGCAAGAAGCTAAAGATAAAGGGTATGGAGCGTCTTTTTTAATTGCATATAAAGATGGAGAAAAAATCAATATTCAGGACGCAATTAAATAATAGCCACAAGTTCGAATATTTATATTAATTTTGTATTAAACACTAAGAATTTTGAAAATAACAAGAGAAATTAAAACGGCAATATTAGTTATCGCATCAATTTTATTATTTATTTGGGGCTATAGTTTTTTAAAAGGCAAAGACCTTTTTACAAATTACCAGACATTATACGTTGAATATGATAATGTGGAAGATTTGCCACAATCAGCTTCCGTAACTTTAAACGGGCTTGCAATTGGAAAAGTAAGTAAAATTTCAATCAATGAAAATACAGGTAAATTATTAGTAGAACTTCAGTTAAAAACTGATTTCCCTATCTCTAAAACCAGTAAAGCAGCATTATATTCTCCAAGTTTAATAGGAGGAAAGCAAATCAAAATTATCCCAAACCTTGCAGATAAAGATCTGGCAGTTGATGGACAAACTTTAGAATCTGCTGTAGAATTAGGATTAACCGAGTCTTTAGGCGGAAAAATCGAGCCAATTCAGCAAAAATTAGACCTAATGCTTGCTAATATAAATACGCTGGTTTCAGGATTAAACAATGTTTTAGATAAAAAAGGACAGGAAGATTTGAAAAAATCATTATCAGAACTAAGCCAGACAATGGAACAATTTCATAGAGCTTCAGGAAGTCTTAATTCTATTTTAGATACAAACAAAGGTCAAATTAACGGAGTTGTGACTAATTTTAATAAAATGTCAAGCAACTTCAATAAAATATCAGATTCTTTAAACAAGGCAGATTTAGGTAAAACAGTGAGAAACCTAAACCAGACTTTGGCTAAAGTTGATGGAATAATGAGTAACCTAAACTCTGGAAAAGGAACTGCCGGAAAATTATTAAACGATGATGCGTTGTATAATAATCTGTCTAAAACTTCAAAAGAGTTAGAATTATTATTGCAGGATGTTCGTCTTTACCCAACACGTTATGTAAACGTTTCTCTTTTTGGGAAGAAAAACAAACCATATGTTGCACCTGCGGAAGATGCAAAAACAACAGACAAAAAATAATACTGACAAAATAATACTGACAAAAATAATACAGGATAAATAAAATTATAAAATGAGTTATTTAGACAATATTTTATTTGCTATACTTCTGATAGCTGGTTTTGGTTTTTTTGCATCGAGCGTAAAAAAAATTATCCGAAACATTAATTTAGGAGTTGATGTAGATCGAAAAGACAATCCGAAGGCACGTTGGGGAAACATGGCTTTGATTGCGCTTGGACAATCTAAAATGGTAAAACGTCCTGTAGCAGGGATATTGCATATTGTTGTTTATTTAGGTTTTATAATTATTAACATCGAATTACTCGAAATCATCATTGATGGTTTGTTGGGTACACACAGAATATTTGCTCCTTATTTAGGAGTGGTTTATGATGTTTTGATTGCGTCTTTTGAGATACTTGCAATTTTAGTTTTTGCAGCAGTTTCAGTATTCTGGATTAGAAGAAATATCATAAGACTGAAACGATTCATAAATCCGGATTTAAAAGGATTTCCTAAAAGTGATGCCAATTACATCTTGTATTTTGAGATGGTCTTAATGACATTGTTTTTATTGATGAATGCTTCTGACTATCATTTACAAAATGTTCCCGGAGAAGTTTTTCATAAAGCAGGAAGCTTTCCTGTAAGTCAGTTTATAGCGCCAATTTTTAACGGAATGTCAAACGAATTAGTTGTTTTATTGTTTGAATTATTCTGGTGGCTGCATATTGCAGGGATTTTGGTTTTCATGAACTATTTATACTTTTCAAAACATTTACATATACTTTTAGCGTTTCCAAATACCTATTTTGCAGATTTAAATCCGAAAGGGAAATTTGATAATTTAGAATCCGTTACAAAAGAAGTAAAATTAATGATGGATCCTAATGCTGATCCGTTTGCCGCAGCTCCCGTTGATGAAAATGCAGCGCCGAGTAAATTTGGAGCAAGCGACGTTCAGGATTTAAACTGGGTTCAGTTATTAAACGCCTATACCTGTACAGAATGTGGACGTTGTACATCATCTTGTCCGGCAAATCAAACCGGTAAAAAACTGTCTCCTCGTAAAATTATGATGGACACAAGAGACCGTTTACAGGAAGTAGGTAAAAATATTGATGCTAATAAAGGCGTTTTTGTTCCGGATAATAAAACATTATTAAACGATTATATCACTCCCGAAGAATTATGGGCATGTACATCCTGTAATGCCTGCGTAGAAGAATGTCCCGTAAATATTAGTCCGCTATCTATTATTATGGATATGCGTCGTTATCTAGTGATGGAACAAAGTGCGGCTCCAATGTCACTAAACGCCATGATGACAAACATTGAAAACAATGGAGCGCCTTGGCAATACAATCAACAGGACCGATTGAATTGGAAAAACGAAAATTAAGATAGTTTAAACGGTTATTTGTTTATCCGTTTAATCGATTGAATAAAATATTTAAGGTTTTTGTTAGGGTTATAGTAAAGAGTACGATTAACCAAATAAGCGATTAACCGATTAAACAAAAAAAAGAAGATGTCAGAAAGTTTAGTAGTGCCAACAATGGCAGAAATGCTGGCCGAAGGAAAACAACCGGAAGTTTTGTTTTGGGTAGGTTGTGCAGGAAGTTTTGATGATAGAGCAAAAAAAATTACAAAAGCATTTGTACGTATTTTAAACCGTACAAACGTATCTTTTGCAGTACTTGGTACGGAAGAAAGCTGTACCGGAGATCCGGCAAAAAGAGCAGGAAATGAATTTTTGTTTCAAATGCAGGCCATGATGAATATCGAGGTTTTGAATGCGTACGAAGCAAAAAAAATTGTTACAGCTTGTCCGCATTGTTTTAATACTTTAAAAAATGAATATCCTGAACTGGGAGGTCAATACGATGTAATTCACCATACAGAGTTTTTAAAGTCGTTAATTGATGATGGAAGACTGACAGTTGAAGGTGGACAGTTTAAAGGAAAAAAAATAACTTTTCATGATCCTTGTTATTTAGGAAGAGCCAATAAAGTATATGAAGCACCAAGAGATTTAATTCAGAAACTTGATGTTGAATTAGTCGAAATGAAACGCTCAAAAGCAAACGGATTATGTTGTGGAGCCGGTGGAGCACAAATGTTTAAAGATGCCGAACCAGGAAACAAGGAAGTAAACGTATTGCGTACCGAAGACGCATTAGAAGTGAAACCGGATATTATTGCAGCCGGTTGCCCATTTTGTAATACGATGTTAACGGATGGTATTAAACATCAGGAAAAAGAAGGTCAGGTGAAAGTAATGGACATCGCGGAGTTAATTGCGAATGCACAAGACTTGTAGGCTTAGGTTCAAAGTTACAAAGGTTCAAAGGGACAAAGGTTCAGAGAGACAAAGGTTCAAAGTTGCAAAGGTTCAAAGGGACAAAGGCTGAAACCTGAAACTTGAAACCTGAAACTTGAAACCTGAAACTTGAAACTTGAAACCTGAAACTTTCATGAAATCTAAAATCCATTAATCTAAAATCTAAAATTAAAAATGTATACACCTTTTGAAAATTTACCTGGTGAATCCAGAATCTGGATTTATCAATCAAACAGAAAGTTTTCTGAGGAAGAATTTTCTGAAATAGAAACTGATCTGAAAGCTTTTGTTGAAGATTGGGCAGCACACGGAACAAGTCTTGAAGCTTCGTACGAATTAAAATACAACCGATTCATTATTTTGGCTGTAAATCAGGATGTACAGGCTGCTACAGGATGTTCTATCGATAGTTCGGTCGAGTTTATTCAGAGTTTAGAGAAAAAATACAACGTTGATTTGCTGGATAAAATGAACGTTACTTTTAAACTAGGCGAACATATCGCACATAAACCATTAATTGATTTCAAGAAAATGGTTAAAGATAAATCAGTATCTGAAAATACGATTGTTTTTAATAACCTTGTAAACAATATTGAAGAATACAACGAATCTTGGGAAGTTCCTGCTGCTGACAGCTGGCACAGTCGATTTTTCTAAAAATATTTATAATAATTGAAAGGCATAAAATTTAGATTTTGTGCCTTTTTTTGTGGTTTGTCCTTTCACAAATAGTAAACGATCTGTCTTGTCAGGCTGAGCGGAGTCGAATCCCCGCAACAATTTTCCCACAACAGTTTGTCCTTAAATAAGAATAAATATCTAACAATCTAATAATCTGATAAATCCAATCTTCACAAAAATCTAACAATTGAAAACTTCAATTAAACGTGAATTTTGAGTACTTTCGTAGTTATTAAATTTAATACATGAAAATAGCTATAGTTTGTTATCCTACGTTTGGTGGTAGTGGCGTAGTTGCTACAGAATTAGGCCTTGAACTAGCCAGACGCGGACACGAAATCCATTTTATTACGTATAGTCAGCCGGTTCGGTTGGCACTTTTGAACCCAAATGTTCATTATCACGAAGTAAACGTTCCTGAATATCCACTTTTCCATTACCAGCCTTATGAGTTGGCTTTGTCAAGCAAACTGGTTGATATGGTAAAATTATATAAGATTGAATTGCTGCACGTGCATTATGCTATTCCACACGCTTATGCGGGTTATATGGCGAAGCAAATGTTGAAAAACGAAGGTATTAACCTTCCGATGATTACAACGCTTCACGGAACTGATATAACGCTTGTTGGAAATCATCCGTTTTATAAACCTGCGGTGACCTTTAGTATAAATAAATCAGATTATGTAACTTCGGTTTCGCAGAGTTTGAAAGATGATACGTTGAAATTATTCAAAATCAAGAATAAAATCAGGGTGATTCCGAATTTTATCGAATTGGATAAAGTAAAAAAAGATCCGCTTGCACCTTGTCATCGTTATGTAATGGCAAAAGAAAATGAGCGTATTATTACGCACATTAGTAACTTTAGAAAGGTAAAACGTATTCCGGATATTATTAAGATTTTTTATAATATCCAGAAAGAAATGCCGGCTAAATTAATGATGGTAGGTGATGGTCCTGAAAAAGAAAAAGCAGAAGCTTTGTGTATGGAATTAGGAATTCACGACAAAGTAATTTTCTTTGGAAACAGTAATGAAATTGACAAAATTTTACTTTTAACCGATTTGTTTTTACTTCCGTCAGAAACTGAAAGTTTTGGTTTGGCAGCGTTAGAAGCAATGGCATGTGGAGTTCCGGTTATTTCGAGTAATTCCGGTGGTTTGCCAGAAGTAAATTTTGACGGTTATTCAGGATATTTGAGCAATGTTGGAAATGTTGATGAAATGGCTGCAAATGCAATTAAAATTCTAAAAGATGATGACGTTTTAAATCAGTTTAAAGCAAATGCTTTAGAAGTTGCTAAAAAGTTTGATATCAAAAACATATTACCAAAGTATGAAGCGTTATATCAAAGAGCGATAGACGATTATAAATATGAAAAACATTAATTTAAAATATAAGCGAATGAAAAAAGTTATTTCGGTTTTAGCAGTTTTTGTTTTAATTTCTTGCGGAGCAAAAAAAACATCAGATTCAAAAGCACTTTATGAAGTTTTGACTGAGCAATCTGACGGAGGTGGAAATATTAGGTTTTTTGAAATTTTGACAGAACCTAACGAAATTAAAATGCTTGAAAATGATCCGCTTCTTGCTGATAAAATGAAACAGGCCGACATAGCAAATTCTAATTATGTTATCCTGAATATGGGCGAAAAAAACACCGGCGGATATTCAATTGGTGTTGAAAAAGTAGAAGAAACAGATAAAAATATCATTATTACAGTAAAAGAAAAAGCTCCGGCTGCAGATGCTATGGTAATGCAGGTTATTACCTATCCTTATACCGTTGTGAGAGTTCATTCTAAAAAAGAGATTATTGTTAAATAAAGGGCTTCGACTTCGCTCAACCTGACAGTATCAAAGTCTAGTTTGTCATTTCGACGTGAGGAGAAATCACACGCGTAACTCTACAAAGATTAGCGATTTTGATTATGGAGTTTCTAGTGTGATTTCTCCTCACGTCGAAATGACAAGATTGTAGTAAACCTGAAACAAAACAAACCTGAAACTTGAAACCTGAAACCTGAAACCTGAAACAAAAATATACACATAAAAAAAACCTGTCGTATTACGCGACAGGTTTCTTCTTACAATTATTTTTTAGTTTTTATTTTAGAATCTGAATTTAACTCCAAGACCTACGTCGAAGCCAAAATTGTCATCGTCATAATATCCGGAACCAATTTCAGGTCTTGCATCTAATGATAGTGTGATTGGAGCTTCAGAAAATCTATATTCTATACCGATATCTCCAGCTGCAAAAACATACGTTCCGCTATCATTATATCTTCCGTTATTGTAGTAATAATCGTGATCCCAAGCGGCTAAACCACCACCAACACCGGCGTACCAGTTAAAACCACCATCAATGTTCCAAACCCATTGGTAGAGAGCAACACCTTTAATAGCATCTACATCGCTGCTGTTTCTCCATCCTAAATCAAATTCAAGTCTGTTTTTTTGACTTAATCCTAATTGATATGATACTTCGCCTCCAAATCCGTTATTATCTCCTAAACGTAAACCTAAAGCGTGTTTCGAAATTTCTTGTGATTGAGCTGTAAATGCCAAACCTAATAGCATTATGGCAGATAAAATGATTTTTTTCATAATTCGGTATTAATTTTTTTCAAACTTACAATTACTGTAAAAGTCAAAACGTATAAAATTATCTAAAATTGTTATATAATTTACATTTAGAAAATTTCGTAAAGAATGTGTGAAAAAATTAAACCATATAAGTCAATAAGTATTTAAATAAACAGTGCGATAATAATAAGATATAAAAAAGCACAAAATATAAAGCAATTAAGTATAAAAGTAATACTTAATTGCTTCTGATGACTTATGTAATAAAACTTTCGGTATATAAGTATTTAAATAAACTTAATTGACTTATATAAACTTATATGGTTTAAAACGACAGCTAAATGCTTTTTTTATTTTTGTTTTATAATAGAATTAATTAAGTGATTGCTTAAAATGTCTTCCATTTCAAAAAGATTTTCTTCTTCGGTGAAGTTGGTTTGCGAATACGAGAATAATTTCCAGCGTTTTTTGTGGTATTCCAAAGCAGTCAGATTTTCAACCCAGTCTCCTGAATTAAGATATAAAGTTGATCCGTGTTTATTCTCTTTTTTGACTATTTTAGGTTCATGAATATGTCCGCAAATTACATAATCGTATTTTTTTTCGATTGCAAGATCTGTAGCCGTAGTTTCAAAGTCTGAAATAAATTTCACCGCCTTTTTTACGCTTGCTTTTATTTTTTTAGAAAATGAATAAGGTTCACGTCCTAATTTTGATAATATCCAATTGATAAAACGGTTTATTAAAATTAGATAATCGTAACCTAAACCACCTAATTTAGCAATCCATTTGGAGTGTTGTACAGAAGCATCAAAAACGTCTCCGTGAAAAATCCATGCTTTTTTGTCGCCTAATTCTAAAACTAATTTATCAACCAAAGCAAAATTCCCCATATTCATGTCGCTGAATTTCCTAAGAATTTCGTCATGATTTCCGGTAATGTAATACACCTTTGTACCTTTAGATGCCATTCCGATTATTTTTTGAATGACTCTTAAATGTGCTTTCGGAAAGTATGATTTTCTAAATTGCCAGGCATCAATAATATCGCCATTCAAGACTAATGTTTTTGGCTTTATGCTTGACAGATAGTTGTTTAGTTCTTTGGCGTGACTACCGTAAGTTCCTAAATGGACATCTGATAGAATGACCAATTCGACATTTCTCTTTTTCAATTTTTCGTATTTTGAAGTTTTACAAATAAAAGAATCTAACGCCGGATTTGGTTTATCAAAAGGTTATCAATTTGACCACAATCTTAATAAATTGTGATTTTTAAACAACTTAACCTTTATTTAATAATACCAATTTTAAATTTTTTAATTTAATTCATAAAACTTACATTTGCTCAAAACAATTTACAATGGCAGGAAATAGCTACGGCACACTATATAAAGTTACTACATTTGGCGAATCGCATGGAGAAGCTTTAGGTGGAATTATTGACGGTTGTCCGTCAGGAATAGAACTTGATTTAGAAGCAATTGAGGTTGAAATGTCACGAAGAAAACCGGGACAATCTGCCATCGTAACCCAAAGAAAAGAGCCGGATGCGGTTCAGTTTTTATCAGGAATATTTGAAGGAAAAACTACCGGAACCCCAATAGGTTTTATTATCCCGAATACCAATCAAAAATCAGACGATTACTCTCATATAAAAGACAACTACAGACCAAGCCACGCTGATTATGTATACGATCAAAAGTACGGTTTTCGTGATTATCGCGGAGGCGGAAGAAGCTCGGCGCGCGAAACAGCAAGCAGAGTAGTTGCAGGTGCAATTGCTAAGCAAATGTTACCGGAAATTAAAATTAATGCGTACGTTTCATCTGTTGGACCAATTCATTTAGATACACCGTATCAGGATTTGGATTTTTCGAAAATAGAAAGCAATCCTGTTCGCTGTCCTGACGAAAAATCAGCAGCAATAATGGAAGAATATATTCGTGATATTCGCAAACAGGGCGATACCGTTGGCGGAGTGGTTTCATGTGTAATTCAAAATGTTCCGGTTGGTTTAGGCGAGCCTGTTTTTGATAAATTACATGCTGAATTAGGAAAAGCAATGCTTTCTATAAATGCCGTAAAAGGTTTTGAATACGGAAGCGGATTTTCAGGTTCTGAAATGAAAGGAAGTGAACACAACGATTTATACAATCCTGACGGAACTACAAAAACAAATCTTTCAGGTGGAATTCAGGGCGGAATTAGCAACGGAATGGATATTTATTTCAGGGTAGCTTTTAAACCGGTTGCCACTATTATGCAAACTCAGGATTCATTAGATAATAAAGGAAATATTACACCAATGACCGGTAAAGGCCGTCATGATCCATGTGTAGTACCTCGTGCAGTGCCAATTGTTGAAGCAATGGCAGCGATTGTTTTGGCTGATTTTTACTTAATCAACAAAACATATTAATAAAAGTTAAGACAGTGAGGGTCTTAATATTTTAATCTAAAAAAACAAATTAATGCAAATTACAGAAACTAAAAAAAAATCATTTCTTTCAGGATTAACAGGGCAAATTATAATTGCGATGATTCTTGGGGCAACGCTGGGAATTATTATTCATAATTCAATTTCACAGGAGGCAGCAGTATCCTTTAGTAATAAAATAAAAATGCTTGCAACTATCTTTATCAGATTAGTGCAAATGATTATTGCTCCTTTAGTTTTTACCACTTTAGTAGTTGGAATTGCTAAACTGGGAGATATAAAAACAGTGGGAAGAGTTGGAGGAAAAGCACTTGGCTGGTTTTTCACAGCTTCTTTTATATCCTTATTGATTGGTTTGTTTTATGTAAATCTTTTAGAACCGGGAGTAGGTTTAAAATTACAGCATGTAGATATGGCATCAGCATCTGAGGTTACAGCTAAAACAAAAATATTATCTGTAGAAAATTTTGTTGAACATATTGTTCCTAAAAGTATTTTTGAAGCAATGGCAACCAACGAAATTTTACAAATAGTAATATTTTCTATCTTTTTTGGATTAGCAGCGGCTTCATTAGGAAGTACGGTAAAACCGATTATAAATGCTTTTGATAAATTTTCGCATATTATTTTAAAAATGGTAAACTATGTAATGAACTTTGCTCCAATTGGAGTTTTTGGTGCTATTGCAGGAGTTTTTGCTATTAGAGATGCGGAAGAATTAATAATTACCTATTTTAAATTTTTCGGATCATTTTTAGTCGGAATCAGCACATTGTGGGTTGTCCTGATTGTGGTGGGTTATATTTTCTTAAAAGGAAGAATGACAGAATTATTAAAACGAATTATCGGACCATTGGCAATTGCGTTTGGAACAACAAGCAGTGAAGCTGTTTTTCCTAAATTAACAGAAGAATTAGAAGATTTTGGTGTAAAAAGCAAAATTGTGGCATTCATGCTGCCGTTAGGATATTCGTTTAACCTTGATGGAAGTATGATGTACATGACTTTTGCCAGTATTTTTATCGCCCAGTTTTATGGTGTACATCTGGATTTAGGAACACAAATGGCAATGCTTTTGGTATTAATGTTAACGAGTAAAGGTATTGCCGGTGTACCAAGAGCGAGTTTGGTTATCGTTGCGGCTACCTGTGGTATGTTTAAAATTCCTATAGAAGGAATTGCATTGATATTGCCAATTGACCATTTTTGCGATATGTTTAGAAGTGCCACAAATGTTTTAGGAAACGCTTTGGCAACCTCAGTTGTAGGTCAGTGGGAAAGTGATAAAGAATCAGATATTGTTTCTGAAAACTAAAAAGTTTATTTCGTAAAGAAAAACGTTGTCGTTTTTATACAAATCTATAAAATAAGAAAAAAGCTGTATTTTTAATTGAAATACAGCTTTTTTTTATTTTTAAACGTATATTTGATCAAATTAGCCTATTTATGCCCCGAATACGCATTTTTTTAACCTTGCTATTAATTCTGATTTGCTCTGACAATTCAGCAATTGCGCAGTCTGAAGTTATCTCAGAAAGCAAGATTAATAAGCTTGTAAAACAAGCCTGGTTTGACTATAAAGACTCCAATTTCGAAAAATCCCTAATTACTTCGCGTGTAGCACTTAATTATGCTACAGCAATAAAAAATGATTATTTAATAGCGCGTTCCTATAAAATAATTGCCGGAAATTACAGCGAATTATCAGAGTTTGATAAAGCAATTTTCTTTTATAATAAAAGTTTGTTTTATGCCAATAAAACCAACAACGATTCTATCAAATACAGCCTTTATAATAACTTGGGAAACATATATTGTTTTGAAAGAAAACAATTTGATAAAGGAATCCGGTATTATAAAAAGTCAATTGCGTATGGCTTAAAAATTAACGACCTTAATCAGGTTTACTTTACAAACGTAAATATAGCATGGGCGAATTTTGATTACGGAAATTTTAAAGAAGGATATCCGTATTTGAAATACATTGATGCTAATAAGAAAAAGTACGGAGATAAATCTACAGAAGTAGTTGTAAACATGCTTAACGGTATGTATGCAAGCTATAAAGCAGATAATGATAACGCAAATGACTATTTTATAAAAGCAATTGAAGCCGGTAAAACCAGTGAAGAAAAATCAGATTTATCATATGCTCATTTAGAATATTCTAAGTTTTTAACCAAAATTAAAAACTACGAAGAAGCCTATAAAAATCTTTCGGCATTTAATAAAATTACCGAAGAACTGTATAATGAAGAAAAACTCAAAAAAGCTTCAATTGCAGGTTTTAATCTCGAATTAGACGAATACAAAAGGCAAATCGATAAAATAGAAAACGAAAAAATATCGCAATATCAGAGTTTAAAAAAATCGAGAATTATTGTAATTCTCTTTATCATAATCTCCTTCATTCTGCTTTTGCTGATTATTACGCTGATCAAAAACATCCGATACAAGAAAAAACACAATTTAGAGCTTTTACAGGCAAAAGAAATTGCAGAAGAAGCTTCATTGCTTAAAACGCAATTTATTTCGACCATAAGCCACGAATTGCGCACACCTTTGTATGGTGTTGTGGGAATAACGAATATGCTGCTCGAAGAACATAAAGAATTGTCGAATAGCCAGCATTTAAGTTCTTTAAAATTCTCTGCCAGATATTTATTGTCTTTGGTAAATGATATACTTCAAATCAATAAAATAGAAGAAAATAAAGTGGTATTAGAAAACCTGACCTTTAATATTTCTGATGAAATTGCCATGATCAAGAATTCACTTTCTTTTTTATCACAAAAAAATAATAATAAAATATCAGTTTTTATAGATTCAAATATTCCGGAATATTTAATTGGAGACAAATTACGATTAGCCCAGATTCTTATGAATTTAGTGAGTAATGCCTTGAAATTTACTAAAGATGGTGAAGTCGAAATTATTGTAAACCTTAAAAAAACAGAAGGAAAATATTATTATTTAGAGTTTCATATAAAAGATAACGGAGTAGGAATCGCTATTGTAGATCAGAGCAAAATTTTTGAAAAATTTGTTCAGGTTGGAAGAAAAGATGAAGATTACCAGGGAACAGGATTAGGTTTAAGTATTGTAAAAAGACTTTTAGGACTTTTTGGAACGACGATACTTTTGCAAAGTGATCTTGGCGAAGGAACCGCTTTTTCATTTACAATTCCGTTTGAATGTGATCCCGCCAAAACAAAAGTTATCATTGATGAAATTCAGGTTGATTTAACGGCGCATGAAATATATAAAATTTTAGTTGTCGAGGATAATCTTATCAATCAATTGGTTACAAGAAAAATTATCGAAAAAAATAATTATATCTGTAAAGTTGTTGACGATGGTTTTGGAGCTTTGCAAATACTCGAAAATGAAGGATTTGACCTTATTTTAATGGATATTAATATGCCATTAATGAATGGATTTGAAACCACAAAAAGAATTCGTCAGTTGGGCATTAAAACGCCTATTGTAGCTTTGACCGCTTTTGATAAGGATGAAATTACAGATGAAGCCATTTCATCAGGCATGAATGATATTATCATTAAACCTTTTGAACCTGTAAAACTGTTTAAAATTATGAATTATCTAATATACGAAACCAAAAACGTAGGATGTTAAAACACGAATTTCACGAATTATCACGAATTAGTACTTTGTAAAATTTAATTTCACAAAATATTTAACTACTAGAATTTGTGATAATTAGTGAAATTCGTGTTTATTTTTTAAACCTAATACCAGCGTTTCTTGTTTTGTTTAGAAGCGTTTGATTTTCTTGATTTATGAGCACCACCGCTGCGGTTTGAATTTTTAGGTTTTTCTGCCGTTGCTGCTGCTTCCGGACTCCCTGAATGCCATTGATACGGATGATCTGTAATTATTTTCACATCGACTTTTATCAATTTCTGAATGTCTTTCCAATACTGGTGTTCATCTTTACTACAAAACGAAATTGCAATTCCGCCATTTCCTGCACGACCGGTTCTACCAATTCGGTGAACGTATGTTTCAGGAATATTAGGTAAATCAAAATTAATTACAAAAGGCAATTGGTCAATATCAATTCCTCTTGCAGCAATATCTGTAGCAACAAGAACTCCAACTTCTTTGTTTTTAAAAGCATCCAAAACACGTTGTCTTGCATTTTGCGATTTATCACCATGAATGGCTTCGGCGGGAATATCTTTTTTACGAAGTGCTTTTACAACATTATCAGCGCCGTGTTTCGTTCTCGAAAAAACCAATACGTTTGATAAATCTTCGTTTTTTATTAAATGATAAAGTAAATTTCTTTTCTCTGTTTTTTCAACAAAATAGACACGTTGTTCTACATTTTCGGCAGTTGAAGAAACCGGCGAAACTTCTACTTTTGCAGGATCCTGCAAAAACATTTCAGCCAATTCTCTAATCGCAATCGGCATTGTGGCAGAGAACAATAAAGTCTGACGGTTTTTAGGCGTAAGTTTTACAATCTTTTTTACATCATTAATAAAACCCATGTCAAGCATTTGGTCTGCTTCATCAAGAACCAAAGTGTGCAAATGATCAAGATCAAGAAAACCCTGTTTGTGTAAATCTAATAATCGTCCCGGAGTTGCAACTAAAATATCAACACCATTTTTTAAGGTATCAACTTGTGGATTTTGAGAAACCCCGCCAAAAATAGTCAACTGTACAAGATTGGTATATTTTGCATAAGTGTCAAAACTTTGCCCAATCTGAACGGCAAGTTCACGTGTTGGCGTAACTATAAGCGCACGAATTTGTTTTGTTTTTTTTGATGAACCTACAATTCGGTGTAATTGATGTATAATTGGAATAGCAAATGCTGCTGTTTTTCCTGTTCCTGTTTGTGCACAGCCAATAAGGTCTCTTCCTGCCAAAACTATCGGAATAGATTGCTCCTGAATAGGTGTTGGGTTTAAATAGCCTTCTTCAAATACGGCTTTTTGTATACTTTTGGAAAGTGATAAATCTTCAAATAACATATCTTAGGTATTAAGAAATTTAGTTTTAAGTACTAAAATTCAGTGCAAAGATAGGTTTATTCAGCCAATCGTTTATTTGAATTGAGGTTTATTTGGCAAATGACCTGTTTTAGGGACATTTCTTAATTTATCTGAATTATATTTTTTCGTTGTTGGCTTTAATAAAATCAGTGATTAAATAACCAATTAGTTTTCCAATTAAATGATTATTTGGTGATTGGTCTAAATCAGGCGCGCCTTCGCAAATGTGTAAATAAGCAGCATTTCTGTTCTGTCCGAAAAACGAAACAAACTGACGTAATTCTTCTATCGAAAACCCGCTGATTGTCATGGCACTGCTGGCAATATTAGGAATCGCATCCAAATCTATTTCAATACCAAACGAATCTGTTTTTATAAATTCCAGAGCCAAAGCCATTTCTCTGTCAAAATCTTTTTCTTTACGAATATTGACACTGTCGTACGTATTATAGCGAACACGATCTTCTAGTTTTTTAATAATATCAAGAACGCTTTTTGAAGTATAATTTTCGTGTAATCCAAAAATGAAATATTTTTTCAGGAAACCTTCTTCGTAAGCATATGAGAAACCATTTCCGCTATGACGACCTTCAAGGATTCTAAAATCAGAATGCGCATCAAAATTAATTGCATTTATTGGTTTTCCATTGGCTAAAGCCGAACCTTTAATATTTCCGTATGCATTATTATGGCCTCCGCCAATGATAATTGGAATTTTTCCTGCTTTGACGATCGTAAAAATAATATGAGAAACTTCTTTATCGATTTTTTCAACCAGCTGACTTAATTTTGAACGATCATCAATGTCGTTAAAATCAAGATTTTCAACATCGCGCATTTCTTCCGAAACATTAATCTGCCCTAAAACAATAATCTGGCTGCCTTTTGCAAAACGATTATGCTGTATGTTTGCAATGCTTTTTATGGCACTTTCCCATGCTGATGCTGCGCCTGGTCTGCCGTAATTAGCACGCACACCAATATCTTCCGGAATTCCCAAGAGTACATATTTAGCTTCGCTTTCTTTTAGAAATTCGATTTTATCAACTCCTTTCGGAATGATAATCATCTTTTCTCCAAACTTAATTTCACCACTTCTGTGGTTTGTAACTTTGGCTAAATCGTTAATAGTAAAAGGGATTAGTTTCTCCATAAAAAAAATATTGCTCAAAAATAATATAATTGTAGTAACTTACGTTATTAAGATATATTAATTATTAAATTTGTTTTTAAGAAAATTATTAAAATATGGAAAACCCAAAGAACAACAACTCAAGTCTAAAGGCTGTAATAGCAGTTTTAGCAGTCCTACTAATTGGAAGTTTAGTGTATATTTTTAAATTATCGTCTGATACAGATGTAGTTAAAACTGAACTGACAACAACCCTAACAGAGAAAGAATCTGTTATGAAAGATTTGCAAGAATTAAAAGCAACTTACGATGCAGCAATTGCAGAAAACACTTCAATGTCTGATGAATTAATTCAGGAAAGAGACAAAGTAGTAGCTTTGATGGATGATTTAAATAAATCTAAAGGAGATGTATCTAAATACAGAAATCAAGTAGTAGGTATGCAGGCTAAAATGAAAACATTAGTTGCTGAAAACGATGAATTGAAAAAGCAAAATGGTGTTTTAACAGTTCAAAGAGACAGTACTATTGTAGTTTTAGGAGAATCTAAGAAATTCAATGAAGTTTTAGTTGGTCAAAATGAAGAATTGGCTAAAACAGTTGAAAAGGGTTCTAAATTATCAATTTTAAACACAAAAACTGCAGCTTACAAATTGAAAAGCTCAGGAAAACAAATTGAAACTGATAAAGCAAGCCGTGCTGATGTATTAAAAGTAAGTTTTACAATTGCTGAAAATCAAATTGCAAAATCTGGAGATAAAACGTATTATATTCAAGTTATTGACGCTAAAAACAATGTTTTAGGTGACAAGAAAACAGAAAGTTTTGGAGATAATACTCTAACTTATAGCTTTAAGAAAACAATACAATACGAAAACAAAACGGTACAGGTTTCTGAAGATTTACCTGGTAAAGACTTCGCTAAAGGAACTTATTTTATCAATGTATTTGATAATGACGAATTGGTTTCTAAAACTAGTTTTTCTTTGAGATAAGAATTATTACTTAAAGTAAAATAAAAGGTCTGTGAAGAAATTCACAGACCTTTTTTTATTATGTTATTTTTAAATGATAGTTATTAGTTTTCTAACATTTCGCCCTCTGCAAAAACGCTTTCAATTAAATTACTGCCAAATGCGTATGGAATCTGATAATAAGACGAAACAGGTTTTGTGAGGATCAAATTGGCTTTTTTTCCTATTGTGATACTTCCGTGAGTTTCAGAAATTCCCATTGCGTACGCACCGTTTATAGTGGCAGCATTAATAGCTTCTTCAGGCGTCATTTTCATTTTTATACAAGCCGTTGCAACAACAAAATTCATATTTCCGGATGGAGTAGAGCCGGGGTTAAAATCTGTTGCCAAAGCAATTGGTAAACCTGCTTTTATCATTTCTCTGGCAGGAGTATACGGAATACTCAGGAAATAAGAACACGATGGCAAAGCAACAGGCATTGTTTCTGTACCTTTTAAAGCTTCAATATCTGCCGGATTCATGATTTCAAGATGATCGACAGAAAGGGCTTTAAATTTAATTCCCGCCTGGATTCCGCCAATAGAATTAAACTGATTCACATGAATTTTTGGCTTTAAGCCGAATTGAATTCCGGCTTCCATAATTTTCTCCGTTTCTTCGACAGAAAAATATCCGGTTTCGCAAAAAACATCGATATAATCTGCCAGTTTATTTTGTGCAATTTCCGGCAGCATTTTGGTTATAATTTCATCAATATAACCCGCTTTGTTTTCTTTGTAATGTAATGGAAATGCGTGAGCGCCTAAAAAAGTGGCTTTTATAGAAACAGGATAATTTTCTGCCAGTTTTTTTATAACGCGAAGCATTTTAAGTTCGCCTTCGATGGTAAGCCCGTAACCGGATTTTATTTCTACAGCGCCCGTTCCCAATCGCATTACTTCTTCAAGACGAACTTTTGACTGCTCATAAATTTCATCTTCGGAAGTTTCGTTTAATTTTTTTGCCGAATTCAGAATTCCGCCGCCGCGATTGGCAATTTCTTCGTATGAAAATCCGTTAATTCGATCAACAAATTCCTGTTCGCGATTTCCGGCATACACAATATGCGTGTGACTGTCACACCACGATGGCAAAACGATTTTTCCGGTTGCGTCTATAATTTTATCAGCTTTGATTTCAGGAAGATTTTCCATAGCACCAAAATCAGCAATAAGATTATCTTTTATCACTAAAAAAGCATTTTTAATGGTAGGAAGAATAGCCATTTCAGCACCCGAAACTTTAGAAACCGAAGTTTCACGAACCTGAAGTAATTCTTTTATGTTTGTAATAAGAGTAATCATTATTATTAGTTTAGTGTATTAAAAACAAATTTACTTCGTCAGTTCGCCCTACGGTCTCGTGTCACAAATTAGCACCAATGAGTTCGTGAAAATCTGTGAAATTTGTTTTTATAATTTATTTTTAATCTTTATTCCGAAACTGTGATTTCGAACATTTTTTCCCAATATTTACCAGTTACAAATATTGTTTTTGTTGCAGGATTATAAGCGATTCCGTTTAAAACTTCTGCTTCCGGATGTTTGATAAATTTACGTAAACCAGACATATCCAGGATTCCTTCAACTGAGCCGGATGTTGTATTTACAACTGCAATTGCATCTTTTTGCCAAACATTAGCATAAATTTTTCCGTTAATGTATTCCAGTTCATTAAGAACTTTAATTTTTGAAGTTCCTGAATAAACATTGATATAATCAATCATTTTTTGTGTTTCAGGATCCATTTTCCAGATTTTTTCAGTTCCGTCAGAACGATAAATATATTTATCATCGTGTGTCATTCCCCAACCTTCAATTTCTTTATCGTATGTAAATTTCTTTTCCAGTTTAAAGGTTTTGGCATCGTAAATAAAACCTGTTTTTTCCTGCCACGTTAATTGAAATAATTTTCCGTTGATGAAAGTAATTCCTTCACCAAAATATTCTTTTGGAAGATCAACTTGTTTAATCACTTTTCCGGTTTTATAATCGACAGATCTAAAATATGAATCTGCTTTTTGACCCGTACTTTCAAATAAAACGCCGTCATGAAATTCTAAACCTTCTGTAAAGGCTTTTGTATCGTGCGGATACGTATTTACGATTTTATATTTTAATAATTTTGGTTCAACGTTTGAAACTAATTCAATTCGTTTTGTCGCATCTGACGAATCTCCGCCAAAATAAACCGTTGCTTTTAGGTATTGATATCCTAGTTTTTGATCTTTTAATTCAAATTTAAATTTCTCATTTCCTTTCTTGCTTCCCACTTTTTTGTCATTTACAAAGTAAGCAATGCTATCAATTTCTTTCGAATTTGGGTTTAAAATTCCGACAGAAACGGATTCCTGAGACTGAAAATGTGCCGGAAATGCCGAATCATCGATATTAAATAAAGAATTTTCACCTTTTTTTGTATCTCCACATCCGATTAATGTTATTCCTAATAAAATGACAGTTAGGAAGTTATATTTTTTCATAGTTTAAAATTTGAATGAGCCAATATACGACGATATTTTTATAGCAACAAAGCTCTTGCAAAAATATAAAAAGATTGTATATTTGCACCGGCAAGTCCTACACGACCAGCTCCTGCAGACTCCCCCAGGATGGGAACATAGCAAGGGTACGTGGTTGAGCGGTGCGATGTAGGTCGCTTGCCATTTTTTAGTTTATATGTCCTGAAATATTTCAGGATTTTTTTTTTAGAATTAATTTAAAAGTAGTCTTCCTTATGGAGGATTTTTTTATTTTTGGACCTGTCGAAAGTTAGAAGTTATATGTAAAAGGTGAAAAGTTTTACCTGCAACATCTGGTTCTACGTATAGACAATCACATTTAACCTATAACCTATAACCTATAACATTTAACACCTAACCTACAAATGAATAAAGTCGTTTTAATTACCGGAGGATCATCAGGAATAGGAAAATCTATTGGAGAATTTCTACATCAAAAAGGTTTCGTAGTTTATGGAACAAGCAGAAATCCAGAAAAGGTTTTAAATTCTGTTTTTCCACTTGTGGCCTTAGATGTTCGAAATACTGAATCAATTAAATCGGCTGTAGCCAAAATTATTCAGACTTCGGGTCGATTGGATATTGTAATTAATAACGCCGGAGTTGGAATTACCGGACCTTTGGAAGAAATTCCAACAGAAGAAATCAAAAACAACTTCGAAACCAATTTTTTTGGTCCTATAGAAGTCATGAAAGCTGTTTTACCGCAAATGCGTGAACAAAAATCAGGTTTGATCATAAATATAACGTCAATTGCAGGTTATATGGGATTGCCTTACAGAAGCGTTTATTCAGCATCAAAAGGAGCTTTAGAATTAATTACTGAGGCTTTGCGAATGGAAGTAAAGTCTTTTGGAATTGAAATTACAAATGTAGCTCCGGGCGATTTCGCAACCAATATTGCTTCGGGACGTTATCACGCACCGGTTATTCCTGGTTCTGCTTACGAAAAAGTATATGGCGATATTCTTGCCACAATGAACGAACATGTCGATGCAGGAAGTAATCCGAATGAAATGGCAGAGGCAGTTTATAAAATTATTCAGCAAAAAAAGCCAAACGTACATTATAAAGTGGGCGTTTTTATGCAAAAGTTTTCTATTGTTTTAAAACGTGCGCTTCCGGATAAAATGTATGAAAAAATGCTAATGAATCACTATAAACTATAGAATCTGACTGGGGCAATTTTTGAAATTATGCTATTGGAATAAATATTTCAAATTTTGCTCCCTGATTTAAAATTCCTTCGGCTTTAATAAAACCATCGTGATTTTCTACAATTCGTTTGACGATCGTAAGTCCGATTCCTGTACTTTTTAAAGGTTTTGTGTGTAACGCCTGAAAGAGACCAAATATCTTTTCGTTGTACGATTGGTCAAATCCAATACCATTGTCTGAAATCGTTAACTTATAATATTTAGTAAGCGGCGTCAGTTTTTCCAGTTCTCCGTTTGTAATTTCGGCTGAAATTGTAATGACTAAATTTCGTTCAGGACTTGCAAATTTTAATGAATTATTGATCAGATTATAAAGTAATTGCCTGAATTGAAATTCTATTACAGAGAGTTTGCCTAATTCCTTAATATCAAAAACGGCATTTTTATTTTCGTACTCATCAGTAAGATCTTCAATAACATCTTTCGCAATTGTGTTTAAGTCTTTTATTTCGAACTTTCTATCGTCAAATTTTGTTTTGGAATAGATTAGAAGATCATTGATTAAATTTTGCATTCTAAAAGCTGAATTTTTAATTTTATGAAATGCAGCTTTACCTTTTTCAGATAAGTTAACGGCTTCTTCGCGTTCAATGGTATCAGTAAAAAGCTGAATTTTACGCAAAGGTTCCTGTAGATCGTGACTTGAAATATAATTGAAAGCTTCGAGTTCGCTATTCATTTTTTCCAGAGAAATATTCTTTTCAATAAGTTTTTTTTCAGCTGCTAATTTTTGTTTTTCGGCTTTTTGTTTTTCAACTTCTGTTTTTGCGAGAAGATTATTTTTTTCTAATAAGATTGTTTTATTTTCGGTTGCCTGCTCAATAGTGCTAATATGAAAAGAGATTAAATCAGCAAATAAATTGAACATTTCGCTAATTTTAAACTCTTTCAGGCTGTTTGGTTTAGGGTCGATAGCGCATAATGTGCCAAAGAAACTTCCGTCCTGACGCATAATTGGAACAGAAATATAGCTTTGAAGACCGTACATTTTGGGCGTATGGTGATCACGAAATTCATCGTCTTCACTAACATTATCAATTATTACGGCTTTTCTGTCTCGCCTAATTTCATGACAAATCGTTGTTTTTACTTCTAATTCGTCTCCGGGTTTTAAACCAAATGCAACATTATCCAGAACGCTGCAAGTTATCCAGCGATCTTCTGTAACTCTTGCTACCGCTGCAAAACCCATTCCGGTGGTTTGGCATATTACATTGAGCAGGGTTGGAACTATCGCTATATTTTGGATATTGGTGATGTCTTGTTGAAAATTTTCTTCTAGCACTTGGGACGTATTTAATGCCTTAAAATTACGACTTTTTTAATTAAGGTTTTACAGCGATGATTGCTGAAATTTAGAATTATTTTTAAGATTTTAATTCTGGAAAAATTATAAGTTGTAATTTTGCACCGAAATTTGCGAACGCGACCAAAAAAGAATCAACACAATTAAATTTAAATATATTATGAAATTTTTTATTGACACAGCTAATTTAGCTCAAATTAAAGAAGCACAGGCTTTAGGTGTTTTGGATGGTGTAACGACTAACCCATCTTTGATGGCGAAGGAAGGTATTACAGGAAAAAACAACATCCTGAAACATTATGTTGACATTTGCAATCTTGTAGAAGGCGATGTAAGTGCTGAAGTAAATGCGTTGGATTATGATGGAATGATTAAAGAAGGTGAAGAATTAGCTGAATTGCATGATCAAATCGTAGTTAAATTGCCAATGACTAAAGAGGGAGTTATGGCTGCGAAATATTTTTCTGATAAAGGAATCAAAACAAATGTAACGCTTGTGTTTTCTGTTGGTCAGGCTCTTTTGGCTGCAAAAGCGGGTGCTACTTATGTTTCTCCATTTATTGGTCGTTTAGACGATGTTTCGACTGATGGTTTAAATTTAATTGAAGAAATTAGATTAGTATATGATAATTATGGTTACGAAACTCAAATTTTAGCAGCTTCTGTACGTCATACAATGCATATTGTAAACTGTGCTAAAATTGGTGCTGATGTTATGACTGGACCTCTTTCTGCAATCTACGGTTTGTTGAAACACCCGTTAACTGATATTGGATTAGCTCAGTTTGTTGCTGATTTTGAGAAAGGTAATAAATAAGCTTCTTTAAAATAAATATTTAAAATCGCCATTTTTGTAAGAAAGATGGCGATTTTTTTTATCTTTATATGTCTCAAAAACAACGATATATGAAAAAAGCTATTTTGTTTTTTGCGTTTTTAGCAATCAATATTACTGTAAATGCACAAGCTAAAGTTTTGACAAGTGTGAGCGAAGCCGGTGATGTTGCCACTTATGAATTAGACTGTACCGTAAAATTTCAGACTTTGGCAAAAGGATTACGTTATAATATTACACGCCACGAATTCAAAGGTCCTGAAATGAAAAATTCTTATCGATTATTATTGGTAATGGATGGGTTTTATTCGAATACATTAAATAGTACGATGACAATATCGGCTGTTTTAAGCGACGGGACTGTTATCGATGCCAAAAAAACAATTGAAGATGACGGTTATTTTGATGGCGCCTGCACACTAAAAATTAAAGACCCAAAAGCACTTTTAAAGGCTGATATTGATAAAGTTATTGTACATGCGGATAAAGATGTTGTCTATAAACTATCAGAACAAAATAAGGCAATTTTTAAGAAGAATTTGAACAATATTATTAATGCGAAATAGCAAATAAAATAATAAATAATAAACCTGTCAGGTTTGCTGAGGATAAAAAAAAATTCCAAATCCCAATCTATAAAATTGGAATTTGGAATTTTTTTATTGTTTTATTTTAAGGCTTAGTGTCCGCCAGAAAGTTTTTTGTCAAAATTAATTCCTTGTTTTCTAAGGATTCCGCTTACGCTCCATGCGTAAAATGCTAAGTAGGCAAAACATAAAATACCTACAACATAACTTGCCTGAATACCAATAAACTCAGAAACAAAACCTTGTAACCAGCTAATAACACCACCACCCATAATCATCATGATAAGGAAGCTGCTTCCCTGGCTTGTATTTTTTCCTAATCCGCTTACGGCTAATGTAAAGATACATGGCCAAAGTGTACTACAGAATAAACCAACACTTGTAAAAGCGTAAACACTTACAATACCGCTAGTCGACATTCCGATAGCTAAGGCAACGATTCCTAATGCAGAGAATATAAGTAACATTCTGGCTGGGTTTCCTTTACTTGCGATATCAGCAGCAATTAATACTAAAATGATTAATCCGTAGATATAAAATGGCGTTAAATCGTGTTTTGCAATTGCATTTACGGCTAAGAATACTCCAAAAGCTAAATAAGGCGCTACAAAACGTAATATTTGCTGTAAACTTGCTTTATCTGTAAAAGCTTCAATAGCTCCTGTCCAACGTCCAATCATTAAACTTGCCCAATATAAGGAGATATAAGGAGCAACATCTTTCGTTAAAAATCCTAATTTACTTTCCATATAAGCCGGTAAGTTACTTGCAGTAGAAACTTCTACACCAACATAAAGAAAAATAGCGATCATTCCCATTACTAATTGTGGATATTGTAATGCAGATTTTTTTGCAGTTGCGCCATCGTGAGCAATTTCTTCTTCAATTAAAGCCGGTTTGTCCGGTAGTGAAGAGAATTTTAATAAAATTGCCACTAATAAAAACGCTAAACCAAGTATTAAATAAGGAATTTTTACACTTTCAATACTTAATGTAGATGATCCTGTGCTTGATCCGAAGATAGCAAAACTCACAATAAGCGGTCCGATTGTAGTACCTAAATTGTTAATTCCACCCGCTAATGTCAAACGCTGAGATCCGGTTGTAATTGGCCCTAAAGCAATAGCCAAAGGGTTTGCAACGGTTTGTTGTAGTGAAAAACCAAGTGCAACAATGAATAATCCTGATAACATTAAAGGAAAAGATCCTGTATTTGCAGCAGGGTAAAATAATAATGTTCCTAAGGCAGAAATAAGCAAACCTAGTGAAAGACCATTTTTATATCCTATTTTGTTTACTAAATCTTCTTTTATTAAAACAGAGATTCCCATATATATTAGTGATCCAACGGTGTAAGCAATATAAAATGCTAAAGATACTAATTGGCTTTCTCCCTGAGATAAATGGAATGCTGTTTTAAAAACAGGAATCAGGATGTCATTACTTGCAGCGACAAATCCCCAAAAGAAGAATACGATAACTAGAGGAATAAACTGTCCCCACTTCGTTTGTACATTTTCTGAACTCATAATTTGTGATAAGGTTAATTTTTTATTTTATTGTTTTTTGAAGACCGTAAATATATTTGTTAAGTATATCAAAAAAAAATAAAAAGGCACAAATAATGTTAAATTTAAACCAACGGCATCATTTTTTCAACAAAGTGTTAATTTTTACCGACTTAGAAAATGAAAAATGAAATTGTATTTTTACTCTAAAATCCTATTTTTAACGTCTTTACTGTAATTTCTTCCTATAGGAATGGTGTAGGACTGTATCTGGATTCTGTTACCTTCAATAGATTTTACCTTATTTAGCGCAATAACATACGATTTATGGATTCTAAGAAAGCGATCCGCAGGTAATTCTTCAGATAATGAAGTTAAGGATTTGTGTGTAATATAGGTTTTATCAGGCGTTACGACTTTGATGTATTCTTTCATTCCTTCGACAAACAAGATTTCTTCAATATTAATTTTCATCATTTTTTTATCTACTTTAATAAAAATATGAGAATCGCCTTTTGTGGTTTCTACTTTAATATTGTTCTTTAAATTGTATTCGGTTGTGATTTTGTTAATGCATTTTATAAATCTTGGAAGAGGAATGGGTTTTACTAAATAATCTAAAACATCAAGATCATAACTTTCGGCAGCAAATTCTCTAAACGCTGTTGTAATAATGACTTTGGTTTTGTTTTCGATTAAACTAATCAGTTCAAATCCGGTCATCATAGGCATATTGATATCTAAAAATACGGCATCGACAGCTGTACTGTTTATAAAATCAAGTGCTTCGAGAGAATTATTGAATGTAGCAATAACTTCAAAATCTGTAAAATTGTTGAAATAATTTTGCAAGACTTTGATAGCTAAAGGCTCATCATCAATCAATACGCATTTAATCTTCATTATGAATAGGTATTTGCAAGCGGATTATATAGTAATTTAGTTTTGTTTTGTGTTTGAGGCTGAAATTGTTTTTGTAAATTAATTTCAGTCGTTTTTTGGTATTGACCAATCCAATACCGCTTTTTGGGTTAAGATTTTGTGAAATTACAAAATTATTTAAGATTTCAAAATCTAACATTTTATTGTCAATAACTTTACAGTTAATTTTAATTTTTAAGTTACGGTTGTTTAATCCGCCGTGCTTAAATGCATTTTCGACCAATGAAATAAAGATGAGCGGAGGCACGACAATATCTTCAATATCTGACTCAAGATTTATGGTAACTTCTACATTCTCAAAGCGTAATTTTTCGATTTCGATATAATTCTGAATATAGTCTATTTCTTTTATAAGAGGTACAAACTTCGTTCCTTTTATATCATACAATACATATTCCATCAAATTCGATAATTTAATAATTACGTCAGGAACTTTGTTGGAAGATTCTAATGATAACGCGTATAAATTATTTAAAGTATTGAAAAAGAAATGCGGCTGAATTTGATTTTCAAGGTATTTTAATTTGATTTTAAACTGATTTTCCCGCAAAGATCTGTTTCTTTCCCTTTCGCGCATCCAGGTTAAAGTCAGGTAAACAGATGACGCCATGGCTAATACATACAATTCGCCAATGCAGACGGCTACGATATGATTAATTTCAAAAGGATGGTATTCTCTATTGGCTTCGGGCCAAATGTTTTCGGATATAATATAATAGGTAAGAGCCGTTTTTAAAAGGTAAATTCCAAAAAGACTTAACAATAAAGCAAAGGTGTACTGAATGTATTTTTGTCTTAAAACGAATTTGGGTACAAGAACAAAAAGATTAAAATATACTAACGGAATATGCAATGAAAATTCAATTAGATTCGATTTAAACGAATACGGATAATCATTAAAATAAGCGCCCCATCTTAAAAAGTTAAGAGTAAAGTAGCCTCCCCAAAACCAAATATGATTTTGCAGTTTTATTTCAAACTTTAATTTTTGAATTTCGTTCAATTTGTTTTATGGGGGGTTAGTTCAAATAGTATTCATAAGAATAATATTTTGCAACTTTAAACAATTAGTTGGTAAAACGCAATTCTTTTGAATAAAATTTTATCAAAATTGGCATTTCGTCGATTATTTTTAAAAGGGATCGTTTTCGTAAAACGTATTATTGATTGTTTTCTGTCGTTTGTTTAAGATTTGGGACAGTTTGTTTAAAAAGTTTTATTTATGTTAATTTTAACAATAAGTTTACTGCTTAACCAACAAAACCATGACAAAATGAAAAAAATTATGTTAATCTTAATCGTTTTTTTTACCGCGCATGTCACAGTCGCGCAAGTAAAAACGATCAAAGGTTTAGTAAGCGATCAAAAAGGATTGCCGTTACCGGGCGTTACTGTTCTTATCCAGGGAACAGCAAAAGCAACCCAAACGGATTATGATGGAATGTATGCCATTGAAGCATCAAAAGGCGATGTTTTAGTGTTCTCTTACATTGGTATTAAAACTAAAACAGTAACAGTTGGCGATTCGCCTCAGGTAAATGCTGTACTTGAAGAAAGTGCTCAAAACCTGGATGAAGTTGTTGTTACTGCATTAGGTATTAAAAGACAAAAGAAAGAGCTGGGTTACGCCGTTCAGGATATTAAAGGCGACCAGTTAAATAAAGTAATTACAACAAATGTAGCGACAGCACTTTCAGGTAAAATTGCGGGTGTTGATGTTTCTATACCGGCTACAGGTGCCGGCGGAAGCACAAGAGTTATTATTAGAGGTATCTCAAGTATAGGCGAGAATAACCAACCGCTTTATATTGTAGATGGCGTGCCTATTGATAATACAGGTTTGTCGAATGATACTGCTGCATCAAGCAAATGGTTTGACGGACGTGATAATGGTGACGGAATTTCGAGTATTAACCCAAACAATATTGAAAGTCTGACGGTATTAAAAGGAGCAGCGGCATCTGCTTTGTATGGTTCAAGAGCACTAAATGGTGTAATTTTAATTACAACTAAAAAAGGGAGCAAAGGAAAATTACAGGTAGAATTAACCAGCGGCGTTAGTTTTGACAAGGTAAATGCTAAATACGAAGATTTTCAAAGTGACTATGGAACGGGATCTCACGGACTTTTGCCGGATCCGTTAAAAGCACCTTCAGAAATTTACGGTTATACTACAAGTGCATGGGGACCAAAATTCTCTGAAACTGTAGGGCAGCAGGTTAAAATATTTGACGGTTCTATGAAACCGTATGCTAAAGTAGATAACAATATTCAGGGTTTTTTTAAAACGGGAGTTACAACAACCAACGGGATTTCGCTTTCTGGCGGAAGTGAGAACGCCTATATTCGTTTTGGATATAATAATCTTAAAAATGATGATGTTGTTCCGGGTTCAGGTTTAGAAAGAAATGATGCCAGTTTAAATGCAACTTTAAAATCAGAAAAATTTACGTTGGCAGCAAATGTAAATTACATGGTTGAAAAAACCGAAAACAGACCTGGTTTAGGAGATTCTCCAAATAACGTGGGATATTCTTTGAGTGGTTTAGCGCCAAATATTGATCAGGCGTGGCTGAAAAATTACTGGAATCCTGATACGGGAGAAATTTATAAATGGAACAATAATATTTATCAATTAAATCCTTATTTTACGGTTGATGCAAACCATAATACGTCTAAGAAAAATCGTTTTATGGGGAATGTTACCGGAACGTATCAACTTAAAAAATGGGTTGGATTAACTTTTAGAACCGGTTTGGATACGTATGTTTTTGGTTCTACAGATTTTATGGCACCCGGAAGTACATGGCCGGGCAGAGACACCGGTTATCTTGGTTTGAATGATATTACGGTATCTGAAATGAATACAGATATTATTGCGACTTTTAGCGATATTAAGCTGGCTACTGATTTGACTTTTTCAGGAATTTTGGGAACAAGCAGGAGAGATTTCAGAAGACAGGAAAATTCCAGTCAGGGAACTAATATAATCGAGGCGGGAACAGAATATATCAGTAATTTTTCTACTCAAACAATCAATGCGCCATCAGAAACCAGAACAAGAACAAATTCTGTTTACGGTGCTGCCAAGTTTGATTACAAAGGCTATTTGTATGCTGAGTTTACAGGAAGAAATGACTGGTTTAGTGTGATCACCAAAGATGCTTTTTATCCGGCAGCTTCGTTAGGTTTTATATTCTCAGAAGCCTTTGGTATTAAGAGTGATGCTTTTTCTTATGGTAAACTTAGAGGATCGTGGGCAAAAGTTTCTAATGCACCGGGCGCTTATAAAAACTCATTAAATTATACGACTTATTCTGCTTATGACGGACAAAGTGTGGTGAATATTAAAAATTCATCGGCACCAAATGCAAACCTGACTTTTCAGTCAAAAACAGGAATCGAGTTTGGATTGGAAACCGCTTTCTTTAAAAACAGATTAAAAGCAGATATAACAGTATATCGTGAAGATACCGCAGATCAAACTCTTGATTTAGCTTCTTCTGCAACATCAGGATATGAGTTTCTTTCTGTAAATGCAGGAAAATTGCGTAATGAAGGTATCGAGATATTTTTATCGGGCACGCCAATTAAAACGAAAGATTTTGAATGGGGAATTGATTTGAACTTTTCTAAAAATAAAAATTCAATTCTTTCTTTGCATCCGGATATTAACACGTATACCATTTCTGAGGCTCGTTGGGCGGGAGCAGCAATTGTGGCTCAGGTTGGCGGACAATACGGAACTATTATTGGAAAAGATTTTCAAAGAACGCCATCGGGAGAAATGATTGTAGGCGCAAACGGTCTTCCTGTTTATACCGATACTAAAGTAGAATTAGGAAAAGGACTTCCTGATTGGGCAGCTGGTTTAACAAACAGATTTTCGTATAAAGGCATTACGCTTCAGTTTTTATTAGATATGAAGTTTGGTATGGATGTATATTCTATGACAAACTCTGTTGCGGCAGGAAAAGGATTACTTGATGTCACTACAGAAGGCAGAGATGCTTATAATGCAGCAAGAGCCGCTGCAGCAGCCGCAGATCCTAATTTTAATGTAGGAACCTGGACGCCAACAGCAGGTTATGTAGCAAACGGAGTGGTGAATACAGGAACTGCTGAAAATCCAAATTATGTAAAAAACACAACTCCTGTAGATCCTCAGGCTTATTGGAGCAATGTTACCGAAAATACGCCTGCACCATTTATTTATGATGCTTCTTATGTAAAATTAAGAGAGGTAAGTTTAGGGTATACAATACCTAAAAGTGTTTTTGGCAGCTCTATAAACTCAATCTATATTTCTCTATTTGCACGAAATCTATTGACATTTAATAAAGATTTACCAAACATTGATCCTGAATCTATGTATACTTCAGGAAATGGACAAGGTTTTGAGTATGGTTCATTGCCATCAAGAAAATCATATGGTTTTAATATTAAAGTTGCATTCTAAAAAAGTAAATTATGAAAATTAAACATATAATAATAGCCACACTTGCAGTATTTACGGCAGTTGGCTGTACAGAAAATTTTGATGATCTGATAAAAGATCCGGTGGCATTATCGCCAAATCCGGCAGGTCAGCTTACATTTACCCAATTGTGTATGTCCGGAGATGGATATTACCAACACAGAACCAACTTAATATATGCCGGAGGTTTTGTGCAGCATTATTCAGGTTCATGGGCAGTAACAGAATATGGCAGCAAATTTAAAAACAACGAAGAATATGCCGTTGCTTTATGGAGAAATGTTTATGCGCATGAAATGAAAAGTATTGTAGATATTCTTGACAATACCAGTAAAGATCCTGCCGCTTCAAACATGAATGCTGTTGCCAAAATTATGAAAGTAATGATCGCGCAGCGTTTAACCGATATTTATGGCGATGTGCCTTATTCTGAAGCCGGTTTAGGTTTTTCGCAAGGAATTGTAACGCCTAAATATGACAAGCAAGAAGATATTTATACGTCATTTTTCAAAGAATTAGACGAAGCTTTTAATCAGTTAAACGCTGGCGGAGGAACGGTAAAAGGCGATTTATTTTATAACGGAGATATTGCAAAATGGAAAAAATTAGCCAATACCATGCGTTTGCGTTTAGCGATGAGAATCTCAGAAGTAAATCCGGCAGAAGCTGAAAAACAAGCTAAAGCAGCTTTTCAAAATGGTGTTTTTACCAGCAATGATGACAACTGTATCATGCATCATTTGGATTTTCCTTTTAGTGATGATCCTGCCAGACTTGATTACAGAGGAAACGGATTGTCTTACGGTTTTATCTCTGATGAACACGGAGATCATTTCAGCTCTTTATTAATTGATTTTTTAAGAGACAACGGAGATCCGAGATTAACGATGATCGCAACTCCTAAAACAAGCAGCAGTGTGGTATACTGGTCGCCAATACAACCCGGAGAAACATTATATGAAGGCGTTAAACCGGGAATGTTTAGATGGGATCTTCCCGGAGGATCAAATTCTGCATCTGGAATACAGCCGTATTTAAAACTAAGAACAACTCCTTTTTTACATGTTAGTTATTCAGAAACCCAATTATTATTGGCCGAAGCAGCTTTTAGAGGCTGGGTTACAGGTGCTGCAGCTGATTATTATAAAAACGGAGTGGAAGCAGGGATAAAACAAATGGAAATTTATGGTGCTGCTCCTGCCACACAAGCAGATATTAATGCCTATTTAACGGCGCATCCTTTAGTAGCCGGAACAGAAAAAGAGCAAATAGGAACGCAAATTTGGGTCACTTATTTATTTAATAGTATTGAAGCCTATTCAAACTGGAGAAGAACCGGATATCCGCATTTAATACCAATAACAAATTCAGATTCAGGAACCGGCGGTGTTGTACCAACACGTTTGTATTATCCGAATGATGAAATGCAGAAAAACCAGAAAAACTATTTAGACGCTTTATCAAGAATGGGTGGAAAAAATGACTGGTTAGGTAAAGTTTGGTGGGATGTAAACTAAAAAAAACAAACCAGTTGAACGTAATTTTTTTAACACATAGAAACATAGGATTTAGATACCTGATAAAGGCGTTTCACTTGTTGAAATGCACATAGCAATGGACAGATCAAAGATTAAAGATCAAAAAAAATCTGCTTAATCTGCCAAATCTGTGTGAGAAAAAAAGCTAAGTGAAACGCTTTTTCTCCACAGTAAACTATGTTTCTATGTGTTAAAATCTCGGAATTCCAACCATAAACATATGCCTAATACGGTATTATTTTCATTCTAATTAAATTAAAAACAACAAGTTTAAATTAAAAATTATGATAAAAAATAACGCCTTATTAGGCATCCTTTTTTTTCTAAGTTCGCTTTTTTCCGTGTACGGCTGTTCAAATCAAAAAGAAACAGATTCTGATCATTCAAAAAAAACGGCACGAGTAGTCGGCTATTTATCTTCAGACAATTTTGATAAAATCAGCATGATTCAGTTTTGTAAATTGACGCATCTTAATCTCGCATTTGCAAATCCTGATAAAAATGGAAATCTAAATTTTAACGGAGATATTGATGCACTTGTTACTTATGTAAAATCAGTCAATCCGAAAATTAAAATTAGTATTTCGCTTGCAGGCGGCGTTTTATCGGAAGAAATAGCATCAAACTGGAAATTTCTCATTGATAATCCCGAAAACAGACCCAATTTAATTCAGAATATAATAAACTTTATAACACTTCATAAATTAGACGGAGTCGATGTTGATCTCGAATGGGATGCCGTAACAACAGGATACAGTGGTTTTGTTATTGAATTAAAAAAAGAACTTATTTTAAAAAATAAACTTTTAACGGCAGCATTGCCCAATAATTCCCGATTTGAAAATATAAGTAATGAAGCTTTAAATGCATTTGATTTTTTAAATATCATGTCGTATGATAGTACCGGACCGTGGACTCCCAATAATCCCGGACAGCACAGTTCGTTTGAAAACGCAAAAACAGGAATTGAATTCTGGAATAAACAACAACATATTTCAAGTGATAAGTTAACGCTTGGTGTACCTTTTTACGGATATAATTTTACCTATCCCGAAGTTACAAGTGCTACATACGCTCAAATTGTGGCTACCAACGTAGAATTTGCAGATCAGGACGAAGTAGGTAAAATTTATTATAACGGAAGACCAACAATAGATCAGAAAGTTGAATTTGCCTCTGAAAATACAGGAGGAATAATGATATGGGAAATTGCGCAGGACTCTTTCGATCAGTATTCGTTATTAAATGTAATCCATAAAAAATATACAGCGCTAAAAATCAAGACTACAGGAATGTGCAACAACTAAAAATGCTGCTGAAAACGACATCAAAAAATACTTTTTTACCGCATGTAAAACTTTGAATTTTTTGTTAATTTTTTTACGCTTTTCATAGTTAATTCCTTAATTATTACCACAATATCGCATTTAAACCTGTTGGTGTTATATTGAGTAATTCGTAACTAATTTGAGTTTTTTATTGCATATAAGAAAGACAATTCTAAAAAACCTTAGAATTAATCAAACGGAAAACGTTTTCGTAAAACGCATTATTGAATGATTTATGTCGTTGGTTTAAAAAACGAAGCTGTTTGTATAATTTATTTTTTTTAACAATACGTTAAGAATAAATTTACACCATAACTAACAAAATAAATAACATGAAAAAAATTTTCTTAATCTTTATGATTGCTTTTACGGCGCAAGTTTCGCTTGCTCAGGTAAAAAGTATCAAAGGTGTGATTACAGATTCTGATGGGATGCCGTTACCAGGGGCGTCTGTTGCAGTACAAGGAGGTCAAAAAGGTTCAAGTACCGATTTTGACGGTTTGTATACAATTGAAGCGCAAAAAGGACAAACATTAGTTTTTACTTATGTAGGTCTTGAAACACAAAGTATAGTTGTAGGCGATGCTACTACAATTAACGTTAAAATGGGACAAGCAGCATCAAATGCACTTAACGAGGTTGTGGTAACTTCATTAGGTTTAAAGAAAACGAGAAAATCTTTGACTTATGCAGCTCAGGAACTTAAAGGAGAAGAGTTAACAAGAGTTAGAGATGCCAACGTTATCAATACAATTGCCGGTAAAATTGCCGGTGTTGCCGTAACTAAAAGTTCTGGTGGAACTGGTGGATCTACAAAAGTAGTTATTCGTGGAAATTCTTCTATTTCAAACAGTCAGCCTTTATATGTTATTGATGGTATCCCAATGTTGAACTCAGGTTCAGGACAGCCAAATGATTCATTTGGTAGTTTAGCAGGAGGTAACCGTGATGGTGGAGATGTAATTTCTCTTGTTAATCCGGATGATTACGATGGAATGACAGTTCTTAAAGGTGCTGCGGCTTCTGTATTATATGGTTCTCAGGGAGCAAATGGTGTTATTTTACTTTCTTCTAAAAAAGCAAAAACAGGAAAAGCTAATATTTCTGCTTCATCTGTAACTACTTTTGAAGAAGCGGCTTATATGCCTAAATTTCAAACAGATTATATCGCTGCTCCGGGAGCTGATGAATCTTGGGGAGCTAAACAAAAGTCTCCTGATCACGTAAAAGACTTTTTTAATACAGGAACAACTCAAATTACTTCAGTAGGATATTCTATTGGTTCTGAAAATTCTTCAACAGCATTTTCTTATGCTAATACTTCTGCTACAGGAATTGTACCTGGAAATGCTTTAAAGAAAAATAACTTTGGTATTAGACAAACAGCTAAATTCTTTGGTGATAAATTAACTTTTGCAGCAAATGCAAACTATACTTCTCAAACTATTCAAAATAAACCGGTTAACGGATTTTATTTTAACCCGCTTACAGGAGTTTATTTAATGCCAAGAGGAAATGACTTTAATTATTATAAAGATAATTATGAAGTATTTAATCCTACAAGAAACTTAATGGCGCAAAACTGGATGACAAATAGAGATATTATGCAAAATCCATATTGGGCAATTAACAGAAACAAATCTGAAGATAAAAATGATTTCTTTAACGGAGCATTATCTTTAAACTACAAAGCAACAAATTGGTTAAGCATTGCATCTCGTTACAGCTACAACAGAGTAACAAGTATTTTTGATAAAAAAATATATGCTACAACACAAGGAACACTTTCTAATGTAAACGGAAGATACATCAATGAAAATTCTTTAAGCACACAACGTTATGGTGATTTAATCGCTACAATTAATACAAAAATTGGATCAGATTTTAACTTCAACGCTAATATTGGTGGAAGTATTACAAATACTTTGACAAACCAAAAAACAATTTTAGATTCTGGAATTAGTGGAGGTTTAAATATTACAAACTGGTTTACACTTCATAATTTTAATAATAATACAGGAAACTATCAAACAGTAGATTCTCAAAGAGAAGTTCAATCGGTTTTTGCAGCAACTACTTTTGGTTATAAAGATATGTTGTTCTTAGATCTTTCAGGAAGAAATGACTGGTCATCTACAGTTTCAGATCCTTATTTTTATCCATCTGTGGGTGTAACTGCACTTATTAGCGAAATGGCTAGTTTACCAGAATGGATTAACTACGGTAAAGTTCGTGGTACTTTTGCAAAAGTGGGTAACGATATTTTTCCATTCGTAACAAATCCTACCTATTATTCTGCACCGGGCGTTTCAGGAATAAATCCTAAAGTTGGACCAAGACCAGGCGAAACATTGAAACCGGAATTAAAATCTGAATTTGAATTTGGTACAGAATGGAGAATGTTCAACAACAGATTAGGTTTTGAAATCTCTTACTATAATTCTGAAACTAAAAACCAATACCTGCAAGTAGTTGCTCCGGTAAACGATATGGGATATGATTTTTACGGAATTAATGCAGGAAGTATCGAAAACAAAGGTATTGAGGTTGTGTTAACAGGTGGAATCATCAGAGGAGATAAATTTTCTTGGGATACTACAGTAAACTTTTCTAAAAACAATAATAAAGTAAAAGAAATCCCTACTGAATTAGGAGGTAGAGTTAACTTAACTGAAGCTGGAGTAAACAGCTATAGATATGCTTTAATAGAAGGAAAACCTTATGGAGTTATTGAAGGAATCAACTTTAAAAAAGATGATCAGGGCAGAATTTTATTAAACGATGACGGAACAATTCAAAGAACAGATTTTGAAGAAGTTGGAAATGCAAATCCGGATTTTATGTTAGGTTGGTCAAACTCATTTAAATTGGGTTCTTTCTTTGCAAACGTATTGATCGATGGTCGTTTTGGAGGAGATGTAATGAGTTTAACAGAAGCACAAAATGATTCATTTGGAGTTTCTAAAGCAACAGGAGATGCAAGAAATGCCGGAGGTGTTGCAATTAATGCAGTAAGAGCAAGTGATGGTACTGCTGTAACGACAATGGATGCAAAATCGTACTACACACAAGTTGGAGGTAGAGCGGGTATTACAGGAGAATATATGTATGATGCAACAAACGTAAGCGTTAGAGAAGTTTCTATCGGATATAATTTCAATCCAAAAACATTACCTTTTATTCAAACTGCAAGTATCTCATTAATTGCCAGAAATTTATTCTTTATATATAAAGATGCGCCTTTTGATCCAAACATTGCATTAAGTACTGCCCAAGGTTTACAAGGAGTAGATATTTATGGTTTACCATCTACTAGAAGTATCGGTCTTAATTTAAATGTAACTTTCTAAAATTAAAAACATGAAACTAAATAATATAACAAAAGCAGCTGTCTGCATTTCATTGTTGACAACATTTGGTTGCACAGACAACTTTGAGGAAATTAACACCAATAAGGAAGGGATTACACCAGAATTATTAGAGCAGGATTTTAACCACATCAAACAAGGTTTTGCACCTATATTTAATAACATTCAGGTTATCACGGCCAATTTTGAGTGGGTATACCAATTACAACAAAACTTAAACAGTGATATCTGGTCAGGATACATGGCTACGCCAACAGGTTTTGCAGGAGGTATCAACAATACAACGTATGCATTGGTTGATGGCTGGAACGGATTTATCTGGGATTATGCTTATAAAAATGTAATGTATAATGCAGTAGATATTGAAAAGAAATCAAAAGGAAAATTCGATCAGTTTTATGCCTTATCATTGATTTTGAAAGTAGAAGGAATGCACAGATTAACAGATACTTTTGGTCCTATTATCTATTCTAAATACGGAAACACAAGTCCAACAGAATATGACAGCCAGGAGCAAGTTTATAACCAATTTTTTAATGAATTGGATATAGCTGTTGCAGATTTAACACAAAGAGTTGATGACGGAGATACTGGAGAAAGTACTTTTAAAACAACTGATTTAACAGCATACAAAGGAAAATACAAACAATGGGTAAAATTTGCTAACACTTTACGTTTAAGATTAGCAATGCGTATTGTAAAAGTAAATCCTGCATTAGCAAAACTTCAGGCAGAAAAAGCTGTAGCACACAAATTTGGAGTAATGCAATCAAACGGTGATTTATTTAAAATTATATCTCCGGTTTATACAAACCCGCTTGCAACAATTAGTGGTTCATGGTTAGACATTCGTATGTCTGCAGATATGGAGTCAATTATGGGCGGATACGAAGATCCAAGAACGGAAGCGTATTTTGATCCTTCAACACAATTTCCTGGTCAATACAAAGGAGTTCGTACCGGAATTGAAATTGCTGCAAAAGCAGATCACCAGGATTTTTCTGGTCTTGGAACTGTTGCAAAAACAAACGAAATTGTTTTAATGACTACTGCCGAAGCTTATTTTTTAAGAGCAGAAGGTGCATTAAGAGGATGGGATATGGGAGGTGATGCTAAATCACTATATGAGCAAGGTATTGCAGCATCATTTGGACAAAGAGATGCAGCAGGTGTAGCAGCTTATATTGCTGATAATACAAAATTACCTAAAGCTTATGTTGACCCTAAATTTCCGATAAATAATTCTCCAGCGGTAAACAACGTTACTGTGGCTTGGGATGAAGCAGCAACTAACGAAGTGAAATTGCAAAAAATTATTACTCAAAAATGGATTGCAGGTTTCCCTGAAGGACAAGAAGCATGGTCTGATTACAGAAGAACAGGGTATCCAAAACTTTTCCCGGTACTTAAAAATTATAGTGGAAACACAATCACAACTGAGTTTGGTGTAAGAAGAATCAATTTTGTTCAATCTGAAAAATCAAGCAATCAAGGTGGTGTAGATAGTGGAATTTCTAAGTTAGGAGGTCCTGATACAGGAGGAACAAGATTATGGTGGGATACTACCGGATCTAACTTCTAAAAAAAAAATAAAAAAAAAAAAGAATATTAAGTTTGGTTAGCAAATGGTATAAGCGGTGAAAATTGCTTATACCATTTCAAAACCAAAACGGTAATTACTATAAAAAGGAAAAAATGAAAAGTGCTTTAGAAATAAAACCTGATATCAGCTATAAAAGTGCAGGAAAATTTGAAGAGACCAGATTCGAAAAAATTCATAACGAAATTTTCAAAAGTTCTGCCGAAGCTTCGATAATTGTTGCCCAGGAAATTGCACAATTGATCAGAACCAAACAAGAAAAAAATAAAGCTTGTGTGTTAGGTTTGGCAACAGGTTCATCTCCTATAAAAGTGTACGAAGAATTAGTGAGAATGCACAGAGAAGAAGGCCTTAGTTTTAGCAATGTAATCACTTTTAATCTGGATGAATATTATCCAATGACAAGAGAAAACAATCAGAGCTACCACTATTTCATGCACCAGCATCTTTTTAATCATATTGATATTAAACCGGAAAACGTTAATATTCCGGATGGTAATGTCGCTATAGATGAGTTAAATCAATACTGTATTGATTATGAAATGAATATTAAAAGTGTTGGCGGACTTGATTTTCAATTATTAGGAATTGGGCGTACAGGTCACGTAGGTTTTAACGAACCGGGATCGCACATTAACTCCGGTACAAGAATTATTACACTGGATCATATTACAAGAGTAGATGCCTCGTCAGATTTTAATGGTATAGACAACGTTCCAAAAAGAGCGATTACCATGGGAGTTTCTACCATCATGAGATCAAAAAGAATCGTATTAATGGCTTGGGGACAAAACAAAGCCGATATCATTAAAAGAACCATACAGGGAGATATCAGTTCAGAAGTTCCCGCAACATTTTTACAAAACCACCCAAATGCGACTTTCGTTTTAGACCAGTCTGCAGCTGTAGAATTAACGCGTTTTAAAACGCCATGGCTTGTTGGAGAATGTATTTGGACACAAGAATTAAAAAGCAAAGCGATTGTTTGGTTATGCCAAAAAACAAAACAATCCATATTAAAATTAACAGACCGTGATTACAACAATAACGGAATGTCTGATCTATTGGCACAAGAAGGTTCTGCTTATGATTTGAACATCAATATGTTCAACGTATTGCAGCATACCATCACAGGATGGCCGGGTGGAAAACCAAACACAGACGATTCACATCGTCCGGAAAGAGCAAATCCTGCAAAAAAACGAGTGATTCTTTTTAGTCCGCATCCGGATGATGATGTGATTTCTATGGGAGGAACTTTTTCAAAATTGATAAAACAAGGTCACGATGTACACGTAGTATATCAAACCTCCGGAAATATAGCTGTTACAGACGACGAAGCCTTAAAATTTGCTGAAGTTGCCAAAGATTTTGTTGGTGAAGCAGGAAGTGGCATAAACTTTAAATCTGTAATTGAATTTTTGAATAGCAAATCAGAAAATCAAATCGACTCCTTAGAAGTTCGAAAATTAAAAGGACTTATAAGAAGACGAGAATCGTATGCAGCAACAAGATACATTGGCTTAAAAGATGAAAACACACACTTTCTCGATCTTCCGTTTTATGAAACAGGACAGGTTAAGAAAAATCCGCTAGGGCCAGAAGATATTGCCATTGTAAAAGATATTATTGCCAAAATAAAACCACATCAGGTATTTGCAGCAGGAGATTTGGCAGATCCGCACGGAACACATGAAGTATGTTTAAATGCGATTTTTGCAGCCATGAAGCAATTAAAACCTGAAAAATACATGGATGATTGCTGGTTATGGCTTTACAGAGGAGCGTGGCACGAATGGGACATTCACGAAATTGATATGGCTGTTCCGCTTTCTCCATCAGAAGTATTATTAAAACGACACGCGATTTTATACCACCAATCACAAAAAGACAGAGTAATGTTTCAGGGAAATGACTCCAGGGAATTTTGGGTTAGGGCAGAAGATCGTAACAAAAATACAGCCATCTTATATGATGAACTAGGTTTGGCTGAGTACGAAGCTATCGAGGCGTTTAAGCGTTTTGACTATTAGCGTTGTTTTTAAAAAGGATTCGGGTGAGAGCGAATCAAACCACAAAATTCAGATCGGCTTTCATAGCAATTGTGAGGGTTTCTTGAAAGTCTTTCTGAATTTGTTTTCCTTATATTATTAATGTTGCTTCGGTAACATCTTTTCAAAAAAATAAAAATGAAATATTTATTAGTCCTACTACTAGCAGGTGTAACTTCTAGTGCTCAGATCCAGAAAGAGCAGCTAAATCTTATGCCGTGGCCTCAAAGTGTTGTTTTAAACGACGGAAATTTTGCTTTAAATAAAAACTTTAAAGTAAACATTACCGGAAATCCAAATCCAAGAATTTTTGGAGGAGTAACTCGTTTTTTACGCCGCCTAGATGGTAGAACCGGTATCTTTTTTCAACAAGGTTTCATTACAAAATTAAATGAAGCTCCGGATGCCGAACTTCAGATAAACTGTACCAAAAGCGGAAAAATTGGTTTGTATGAAGACGAAAGTTATCATTTAGACATCGCTCAAAATAAAATTACAATCAATGCAACCAGCGATTTAGGCGCTTTACACGGCCTTGAAACGTTATTGCAGATGCTGCAGAATAATAATACCTCATTTTATTTCCCTAACTCACAAATTTCAGATTTTCCAAGATTTACATGGAGAGGTTTAATGATTGACGCTGCAAGACATTTTCAGCCGGTAGATGTTATCAAAAGAAATATCGACGGACTTGCTGCCATGAAAATGAATGTTTTTCACTGGCATTTGGTAGACGATCAGGGTTGGAGAATCGAAATGAAAAAACATACTAAGTTAATCGAATTAGCTTCGGATGGAATGTATTACACACAAGAGGAAATTAGAAATATCGTAAAATATGCAGATGAGCGCGGTATTTTGATCGTTCCGGAAATAGATGTTCCCGGTCACGGAACTGCAATTCTTACGGCGTATCCGGAAATTGGCAGCAAAGTGATTACGCTGACAGGCGGAACTTCAGAAAAAAATATTCAGGGAACCGCAATTGCGACCTATGGAGTTGAAAGAAATGCAGGTATTTTTTCGCCAACATTAGATCCTTCAAATCCTAAAACATATCAGTTATTAAGTGAACTTTTTGATGAGGTTTGCCCTTTATTTCCCGGAGCTTATTTTCATATCGGGGGAGATGAAAATGAGGGGAAAGATTGGGATGCAAACCCGAAAATCCAGGAGTTTAAAAAGAAAAATAAATTAGCCACAAACCACGAATTGCAAACATATTTTACCATGCAATTAGTTCCGATGCTTAAAAAACACGGAAAGCAATTAATGGGATGGGAAGAAATTTTGACCAAAAACATGTCAAAAGAAGCCATTATTCATTCCTGGAGAGGACCAAATGAAGGAATGGTTGCAGGACAATCTTTGACAGATGCAGTAAAAAAAGGATACAAGACAGTATTATCAAACGGATATTATATCGATTTGATGTACCCAATTGCAAGTCATTATTTAAATGATCCAATGCCAAAAGGTGCCGATTTAACGGCCGAAGAAAAAGCAAGAATTTTGGGCGGAGAAGCTACAATGTGGACAGAACTTGCAACACCAACAACAATAGATTCAAGACTTTGGCCAAGAACAGCCGCAATTGCAGAAAGACTTTGGTCTGCAGAAGATATTACAGATTTGGCAAGCATGCGCAAACGTCTTGAAACAGTTTCTTTTAGATTAGAAGAACTTGGATTAACGCACATTCGCAACAGAGCCGTTATTTTAAGAAATATTGCCAATAACCAAAATATAAAATCGCTTAACGAATTCACGAATGTTTGCGAACCGTTAAAAGGATATACAAGAAATAAAGGCGGAACAGAATATCAAATGTATTCGCCGTTTACACTTTTTGCAGATGCATGCACGCCGGATGCGAAAGATGCTTTGGCGTTTGATGATGCCGTAACACAATATCAGACCAATAAAACGGCTGAAAATAAAGCAAAAGTAGCAGGATTTTTAAACAAATGGATTGCCGTAAATAAAGGTTTGGTTGAGTTGAGTTCCACAGCGCCGCTAGTACAGCCAATTTTACCTTTATCGAAAAAATTAAATGATGCATCGCAGGAATTGCTGCTTGTTTTAGATAATAAATCGACTTTAAAATTGGAGGATTTGCAGCGTTTAATCGAACAATGTAACACAAAAGATCACGCAGATGTTGAGCTCGCAGTTTATGCAAGCTTAAAGAAATTAATATAAAAGTTTGGTTTGAATTAGTGTTTAGTAAGTTTATGTTACCTGTTTAGAATTTTAATTATCTCTACTGCAAAACTTCAGTAGAGGTAATTATAGTAAAACTTCGGACAAAAAAAATTTTCAAACTTTAAAAAAATTAACCAATAAAATCATTAAAAAATAACCATTAAAAGAGTATTAACCTTAAAAAACCAAATAAAGTAAGAATAAAAACATGACAAAACCAAGTATTTAGATTGATGAGTTATCCCAAATTTATCATTTGTATGTAATACTAATTTTTAAAAGAATTATACATAAATATCAATCAATACTATTTGCTAAGATTATGGTAGAATCAGTAATAGTAATATTTATTTATAGAACGTAATATGAATTAATTTCCAACGGATTGCATGTTTTTCGATTGCAGTTCTTGAATCCCGGTTATTCTGTTTGCATGCTTTGTTGGTATGTAAAGTATTGTAATTGGAATATTTATTTTCTATTAACCAATATTAATTAACTATGAAACATTATTACAGATTGCTTTTTTTGTTACTGTTTCCCTTACTTGCCCTGGCCCAACCAGCCCACGGTAAAAAAGTAGTAGGGTACTATGCGCAATGGTCTATTTATGCAAGGGATTTCAACGTTCCCAAGATAGATGGAAGTAAAATTACGCATTTGAATTATTCTTTTTATGGAACAACTTATGATCCCGCACATCCGGAGAATACAAAGTTGTTATGTTTGGACACCTATGCTGATTTTGAGCATATGGAAGGCGGAATACCGTGGGATGCTCCTGTAAAAGGGAATTTTTATGATTTGAAAAAATTAAAAGAAAAGTACCCGCATCTTAAAATTTTAATTTCTGTTGGAGGATGGACAAAAGGTCAGGATCTTTCTCCAATTGCAGCAAGTCCCGTTGCAAGAGCCGCTTTGGCTGCAGATATGGCAAACTTCATTGTTACGTATCCTTTTATTGACGGATTCGACATTGACTGGGAGTATCCTCTTTCTGGTGGAACAGACGGTACTGAAGTAATTAACGGAGCACCAATTCCTCCGCAAAAGTACAGCCCGGACGACAACAAAAATTTAGTGTATTTATTGAAAGCAATGCGTCAGGCAATGCCAAATAAATTAATCTCGATTGCTGCCGGAAACAATGTTCGTAAAGTGGCTTCGCAATATTTAGGACCATCAAACAGAGCACAATACGGAATGACAGAAGACATTTCGACGTATTGTGATTACATTACTTATTTTGGATATGATTTTGGTGGAAACTGGTATGATAAAACATGCTACAATGCCCCTTTGTATGCAAGTGGAAACACAAATGATCCGCTTTATGGAGCAACACAATCAGAATCATTAGACGAATTAACAAATCAATACTTGAATGTTGTTGGTTTTCCTGCGAATAAATTAATCATGGGATTGCCTTTTTACGGGAAAAAATTTGATCATGTAGCGACAAATTCAACAAATGGATTATTCGTTTCAGCTCCAAGAGATGTTGTTGCAGGATGTACAAATCCGCAAAATCCAACAGGAACATGGGACGGACCGGCAGCTTGCGAAAAATCAGGAAGTATCGAAATTTGCGATTTAGTCGGAAATCCCGTTACCAATTCACACGCTTATTTAGATCCAAACACCATGTTGGTTACACCAGCCGCAGCTTCTGCAGGATGGGTGCGTTACTTTGATAACACCACAAAAGTTCCTTACTTATACAATGCTACTTTAAAACAGTTCATCTCTTATGAAGATAAACAATCGATGGATTTAAAAGTGCAGTATATTAAATCGAGAAATCTTGCCGGAGGTATGGTTTGGGAATTATCTCAGGATACAAGAGGTTCAATTCCAAACTCCTTATTAACACAGGTAGATACATCATTCGGAAGCGTTGTTCCGGGAACAGTAAGTATTGCAGGTTCAGTAAAAAACGGATCAGCTTTAGTACCAAATGTTACCGTTGAATTAAGAAACGCAAGCAATGTAGTATTGCAAACAGTAGTTTCTACAGGAGGAAATTTCACGTTCAGTAATTTAACTTCGGGACAAAATTATATACTTACAGCTTTAAAAGCCACTTATACTTTTACTCCCGTAACGTTAACCAATGTAACAACGAACCAAACAGGAGTTGTTATTAATGGAACTCAGCCTTTATATACAGTTAGCGGAACAGTTCTTAACGGAACAACAGGAGTTTCTGGTGTTACAGTTACAGCAACTTCAGGATCTACAGTTTTAACAGCAGTTTCTAATGCAAGCGGAGTTTACAGCGTTGCAGGTTTAACAGCCGGACTAAACTTTACCGTTACAGCTGCAAAAACAGGATTCTCTTACACACCAACTTCAACAGTTTATAACGTAATTGATTCTAACAAAACGTTGAATTTTGCTCAAGGCGCACCAATTGTTTATTACACCGTAAGCGGATCCGTTTTAAACAATACAACACCAGTTTCAGGAGTAACAATAACGGCAACTTCAACAGCCGGAACTTTTACAGCAACTACAAATTCAAGCGGAGTTTATACAATTGCTAATTTACCGTCAGGCGGAAATTATACCGTAACAGCAGCTTTGGCAGGACAAACGTATACGCCGGCTTCAACAGTTTATACCAATCTAACAGCCAACAAAACATTAAACTTTACGCAAGATGTTATTGTAACACCTACAAACAAAATCAGCGGAACAGTTAAAAACGGAACAACTCCGGTTGCTGGTGCAAAAGTAGAAATCGTTTTACCCTGGACAGATAGTACACACAACTGGAAAAGTGTTATTGCTGTAACAGATGCACAAGGAAAATACAGCTTTGATAATTCAGTTGTAGCAGGTTATACAACCATTACAAGTTTAAAATTAAACACTTGGGAAAACGCAGAAACAACCTATTATCCAAACAATCTGGCGAATTTTGCAGTTCCTGCAAACCCAACAGTTTACAACTTTAATACAAGTGCGACTGCAAAATCAGCACAAGTTCTTGCCAACTTAATTAGCGGAAGCGTTAAAAACGGAACAGTTGCAGTAGCAGGAGCAAAAGTAGAAATCGTTTTACCGTGGACAGATAATACACATAACTGGAAAAGTGTTTTAGCAACAACAGATGCATCAGGAAATTATACTTTCGATAACTCAGTTGTAGCAGGTTATACACAAATTTTAAGTTTGAAATTGAATTCATGGGAAAATGGTGAAGTGACTTATTATCCAAATAACTTAGCCAATTTTGCAGTTCCAACAAGCCCAACAGTTTATAATTTTAATAGACAAGCGGTGGTTGCGACTAAACCGGTGGTTACCATTACAGCGCCAACAGCTTCGGCAATTGCTATAAATTTAGGGTCATCAATTAATTTTGTTGCAAGTGTTGGATTAAGTGCTGCAGATGCCACTACAATTTCATCTGTTGTATTTAGTTTAGATGGACAAACTTTGAGTGCTACCAATTCTTCGGGAACTTACACATCAGTTTGGACACCGGCAGCAAATCAGTTTTCGCTTAGTCATACATTAACCGTTACGGCCACTGCATCAAACGGAACAACAGATGCAAAAACATATAGTTTTACATTAACTTGTTCAGGTGCAAACTGCCCAAATTCATTACCTGTAATTACTTGGAATTCACCATCGAATACCACTGTAAACCAAAGTTCTTTTCAGGTTGTGCCAATTTCAGTTACAGCTGTCGATAGTAACGGATCAGTTTCAGGAGTTACCATTACAATAAACGGAGGTACATTTAACATGACAGCGGGTGCAAATAATATCTATACGTATAATTTTACACCAACTGCTTATCAGGATTATCCAGTTGTCATCAAAGCAACCGATAATCAATCTGGTGTAACTACATTAAACAACACAATTAAAATTGCTCCGGTGAGCACGAATAGATTTATCCCGCTTCCATCTAAAATTATTTTAGGATACGCACACTCTTGGGAAAATGCTTCAGCTCCGTTTTTATATTTTTCTCAAATGGTTGGAAGTAAGTTTAACGTAGTCGATTATTCATTCGTAGAAACAGTTAATCGTGATGGTTACACACCAATATTAACTACAAACGACACCAGATATTTGACTAATGGTGTTTTCAATAAGCAATTATTGAAAAATGATATAAAATCATTAAGAGATAGCGGCGTTCCTGTTATTGTCTCTATCGGAGGTCAAAATGGACATGTTGTTTTAGACAATGTAACTCAAAAAAATATTTTTGTTAATGGTCTGAAAGCAATTATCGACGAGTATCAATTTGATGGAGTTGATATTGATTTTGAAGGCGGATCGATGAATTTTAATGCAGGAGGATTAAGAGATATTTCTTATGCAGGTATTTCTGCTTATCCAAGATTAAAAAACGTAGTAGATGCTTTCAAAGAATTAAAAGCTTACTATGGCACTGGGTTTTTATTAACTGCAGCTCCGGAAACACAATACGTACAAGGAGGATATTCTACCTATACAGATACTTTTGGTTCGTTCCTTCCAATCATTCAAAACTTGCGTAATGAACTAGATTTGTTAGCGGTACAATTGTATAATACAGGAGGAGAAAACGGATTAGATGGTCAATATTATGGTTCAGCTAAAAAAGCAAACATGGTAACTGCCCTGACTGATATGGTGATAAAAGGATATAACATTGCTACAACAGGAATGCATTTTGATGGTTTACCGGCATCAAAAGTTCTTATTGCATTACCAGCTTGTCCAAGTGCAGCAGGCAGCGGTTATTTAACACCGGCAGAAGGAATTAGTGCTATGAATTATTTAAGAACCGGAACCACTTTTTCAGGAAGAACATACACTATGCAGCCAGGCGGACCATATCCTTCTTTAAGAGGTTTAATGACTTGGTCTGTAAACTGGGATGCATCTTCTTGTGGTAATTCATCTGAATTATCTAAAGCCTATGCCGCTTATTTTGCATCAGCAGGAAAAACATTAGCAGTTGAAAAAATTGAAGCAAAAAGCAACACAATTGTTTACTTTAAAAACAATGCCTTAACGGTAACAAATGAAACCGAGGACATTGCACACGTAGACGTATTTAATACAATTGGACAAACTTTGGTAAACCACCAAAACGTTCAGAATAATAAAGAAATTTTACTGCAAAACCAAAGTTTCGCAACGAAGCAAATATTCATAGTTGTAGTAACAGACAAAGCAGGAAACAAAAAATCATTCAAAGTCATGAACTTTTTAAACTAAAGTTTAACAATGAATGTAAAATTTAGAAATAGAAAAATTGGGACGGTTAAAATTGAGTTTGGTTATTTATTTTTTAATCTGGTTTTTATTTCGAATAAATGCATTGAATTTAGGTGATTTGTTATTTGGTTTTCACCTGAAGGAGAGCATTATGAACCCGGCAATTATTGCCGGGTTTTTTTATGGTTTAAAATGAGGTAAGACTCATTTTTGTCATCTCGACGGAGGAGAGATCACAAAAAACGCGAATAAAAAATCTGCTTAATCTGCCAAATCTGCGTGAAAAATTTTAAGTACTTTTGATACCCAATTATTCCTCTAAAAATGAAAAAAACAATCACCATCATATTATTTCTAATACTCACGTCAACTTTCGCCCAAACCAAATACGGAAATCCGGAAATTGATCCCATTCAAATTCAGAAAAACTTCAACGATTGGTCAGCATATCAAAGCAAAAAAATCATGCTTTCAAGAGATTTTGTAGCATTAGATCCTCTTTCAAAAGAAACCTCAAAAGAATCATTTTTAGATCAAATGGCAAACGGAAATTTTATTCCAATCAGATTAAAATCAGACGATTCGATTTATTATTACAAGTTGTTTAAAATTCAGCCAAAATCAGATACAAGTATAAAAGCAACCATCAATCAAATTGGTTTTGATGCTTACAAAAACTATAAAATGGGAGGCACTGCATTTCCAAAATTCTCATTTAAAGATTTAGATGGAAACGTAGTTTCAAACGAATCGATGAAAGGAAAAATCATCGTAATTAAATGCTGGTACATTCACTGTACGCCTTGTATAAGAGAATTTCCGCAAGTAAATCGTTTAACAGAAGAATACAAAGACCGAAAAGACATTCTTTTTATAAGCCTTGCCGAAGATTCACCGGAACAATTAAAAACATTTCTGGCAAGAAAACCATTATCCTATTCCGTAATTCCGGATATGAAAATTTACATGAATGAAACACTTGATTTGAATGCTTTTCCAACACATTTTATCCTGAATAAAGAAGGTTTGATTTCGAAAGTTTTACCCAATTTCGAAAGTTTAGAAGTAGCTTTGGCGAAAGAAAGTAAACTGTAGTTATTTTAGTAAAGTTATTTTTTATTCAGTTTTAATATTTCCCTATCAAAATCAGATATATATTCTCTGTCCTGAATAATTCGGTATTTATCAAACTCCATTTCAGCTTTAATTTTTGCTTCCAAATGAGAAATTTTACCTTTATCATTCAAAATTGGATAATTGGAAAGTTGTAGAAAATTGTTTAAAAAGATAGTCCAATCTTCCATTTGCATGATAATCTGTCTTTTGGCGTAATTTTCAGCTAAATCTAAATATGCTGAAACAATTCTATTAAGCTCTTGAATATGTGCATCATTCAAATAGTTTTTAGCAACACTAACATCACTTTTTAGAATTTTTCCGTCAGGCGCATCTTTCCATGTCGAAAGTCCCATATAAATTTTGGTGGCATCGGCTTCCGAATAAATGATTTCAGCAGCAGTTTTACCGGTTATTGCCCAATGTAGTTTATTTTGTACCGTTGCAAAAAAAGCTTTAGTTTCAATACTGTCTTTCTCATAATTTGCAGAAAGAGAATAGATATCGGTTATTTTTTGATAAAATCGCCTTTCAGAAGAACGGATTTCGCGAATTCGTTCCAGTAATTCTTCAAAATAATCTTTACCAAAAGCTTTTCCGTTTTTTAGCATTTCATCATTTAAAACAAATCCCTTGATGATAAATTCTTTTAGTGTTTTGGTTGCCCAAATTCTAAATTGAGTAGCCTGGCTCGAATTTACTCTGTAGCCAACTGCAATAATAGCATCGAGATTGTAAAATAATGTGCTGTAATTTTTACCATCTGATGCAGTTGCTCGAATTTTTCGAGTAACTGAGTCTTTATCTAATTCGTTAGATTTCAGTATTTTTCCTAAATGATATGTTACTGTATTTGATTCAATACCAAATAATTGAGCCATTGCTTTTTGCGAGAGCCAAAAACTCTCATCAAGATACGTTACTTCGACTTCGATATTGGTTTGAGTGGTTTGATATAATAAAATTGGCGCCTGCATAATTTTGAATAAAATAAAAGTGAAGGTAATCAAAATTGTAATTATTAAACCATATAAGTTATGTAAGAAAATATAAGTTTAGTTTAAATGAACTTACATAACTTATATGGTGGAAAAATAAGTGTTTGCAATAAAAAAACTTCGACCCTTTGTACCTTTGCAACTTAGAACCTTTTTCCGTACTTTTGCACCAAATTAATTAAAAAGACATTCATGTTAACAGTCAATAATTTATCAGTTCAATTTGGCAAACGAATTTTGTTTGACGAAGTAAATACCACATTCACACACGGAAATATTTATGGAGTTATTGGAGCCAATGGTGCTGGAAAATCAACTTTTCTAAAAATCATTTCAGGCGATATCGACCCAACTTCCGGTCACATTCATTTAGAACCGGGAAAACGTATGTCGGTTTTGAACCAAAATCACAACATGTTCGACGAGCATACGGTTTTGGAAACTGTTTTGATGGGAAATAAAGTTCTGTACGCTGTTAAAAAAGAAATGGATGAACTTTATTTAGACTACAACGATAAAAACGCAGACAGAATTGGAGAACTTCAGGTTCAGTTTGAAGAAATGAACGGCTGGAATGCAGATTCTGATGCCGCTTCGATGTTGTCTAACTTAGGAATCAACGAAGAACACCATTATACATTAATGGGCGATCTTGAGGGAAAAATTAAAGTTCGTGTCCTTTTGGCACAGGCACTTTTTGGAAATCCTGATTTGCTTATTATGGATGAGCCTACCAATGACTTGGATTTCGAGACAATTGCCTGGTTAGAAAACTTCTTGGCAAACTATGAAAATACTGTAATTGTAGTATCTCACGACCGTCACTTTTTAGATTCGGTTTGTACACATATTTCGGATATTGATTTTGGAAAAATTAATCACTATTCAGGAAACTATACATTCTGGTACGAGTCTAGCCAATTAGCAGCAAAACAACGTGCACAGCAAAACAAAAAAGCAGAAGAAAAGAAACAGGAATTAGAAGAATTTATTCGTCGTTTTAGCGCCAACGTTGCAAAGTCTAAACAAGCAACTTCACGTAAAAAAATGATTTCTAAATTAAATATTTCAGATATTAAACCTTCAAGCCGTCGTTATCCGGCGATCATTTTTGATCAGGATCGTGAAGCAGGAGATCAGATTTTGAATGTTGAAAATTTAGAAGCTTCTGTTGAAGGTGATCTTTTATTTAAAGGTGTAAACCTGAATATGGCAAAAGGAGATAAAATCGTTCTTTTCTCAAAAGATTCGCGTGCTACAACAGCATTCTACGAAATTTTAAATAACAATCAAAAAGCAGACGCAGGAACTTTTGATTGGGGAATTACAACAAACCAAGCTTATTTACCGGCAGAAAATCACTCATTTTTCGAAAACGATTTGACATTGGTAGACTGGTTGCGTCAATATGCAAAAACAGAAGAAGAGCGTGATGAGGTTTTCATTAGAGGTTTCTTAGGGAAAATGATTTTCTCCGGAGAAGAAGCTTTAAAAACAAGCCGTGTGTTATCAGGAGGAGAAAAAGTACGTTGTATGTTATCAAGAATGATGATGGAACGCGCGAATATACTAATGCTTGATGAGCCAACAAATCACTTAGATTTGGAGTCGATTACAGCTTTCAATAACTCGTTGAAAAACTTTAAAGGATCTGTGATTTTCACCACACATGACCACGAGTTTGCACAAACTGTAGGTAATAGAGTAGTGGAGTTAACACCAAACGGAGCAATCGACCGTTACATGACATTTGATGAATATCTTGATGATGAAAAAATTCAGGAATTAAGAAAGAAAATGTATAATTTGTAACTCTATTTTTTACATAAAAAAAGAAATCCCGTTATTTTCATAGCGGGATTTTTTTATGTTTTATTTTTTGAAAAACCTGGTAAAGATCCAGATAATTATGGCGATTACAAAAATCACGATAAATATTCCGACTCCCATTCCGGCTTGAAAAATATCTCCAATAACTTCGCAACTTGTAAATGAAAACAGTATTACGAATACCATTAACAAACGTGTAATGTTCTTTTGCATGATTTTGCTTTTTTAATTGTTTTAAAAAGAATTTTGTATTCTAATTATCGTAGAATAAAATTACTTTAATCAGCAAAAAAATGTTTTACACAATTTAATTAGAAAGTTCTAATATTTGGCACTATTTATCAATAGTCAAAAGAATCAATTTCAATATATTTATTAGTCGAAGAAGGATTTTTATCACTTCTTACTACAACTTTAATGGTATGAGAACCGCCAGACAGTCCTGTTTTTGTATAAAGTAAATAATTTGCGGTCCAGCCACTGCCATAACAATCTACAGTCGAATCGAGAACATTATCAATATATACATCGGCTTTTCCGTGGTCTGATCCAAGTACACCATACCATTTAATAGTGGTACCGGTAAATGTAAGCTGACTGTAACTGGCAGCGGTTGTACTATACTTTGCTGTAGACATAAAATAATTGGAACCGGATGCATTACCCCAGGTTCCTGAATATGTAATAGTTGGTGTACGATCATCTAGTTTTACGGGATCAGGTATTACCACCGGAAAATCTTCTTTCCAGAATAATTCATCGGTTTTTACAAAAGAATAAAGGTAGTTATTGCCGGCTGCCGGATTTTGAGAAGGATACAGGGCAATACATTTTGTTTTTCGGTTTAGATTTCGCGGCAAAAGCAGCATATCAGCAGGTACTGGTACCAATATCTTTTTAGTCCAGTCCAATGCTGGTACCTGCGATGAAAATCCAGGGGCATTATAAGCTCTCATTGCAGACGACAAGGATGTTTCTCTTTCAGGCCAATAATTAGAAGTATCCTGCTCATTTTTATCGTGAATTAAATAAGTAAAAAGAGAGGTTGGATAACCTGCGTTAATGATGGCATCTTTTGCAAATGAATAAAATGCCGAATGATCCCCATGCAAATCATAAAAACTGGTTACATAAACTTCCGTAGGTAAATAGTCATTTATGATCGATCCTATATCCTGACGAAATGAAGCCTTGGTATATGGAGCATGAGAACCAAATTTTGTATAATGGTAATCTGGAAATCCAGGCTCAAAACCTTTTGTAGTTCCGGTACCAATTGCAGTAGTTTCGCTGGCGGCATAATACAATTTGTATAGAAATGACACACTGTAACTCTTTCCCCAATCAGGATAACCCAAAAAAATCAAATCAGATGAACTAACGCCTAATGAAGCCATCGCATTTATTGTTTCCTGAATTCGGCTGCTATTATTATAACATACAGCAACTACAACTTTTACCTGATCGCCGTTAGCTATTGCCTGTTCTATAATTCCTGCGCATCCCAATGCTTCATCATCATTATGAGGCGCCAATATTAATATTTTTTTTGCAATCAATAAAGCATTCGATTTTTGTGAACTTTTTGCTGTATTTGCTGTTTTAACTTCAGATTCACTATCACTTGTATCAGCAGAGCATGAAAACAAAAATAAAAGACACATTATTGTACCTACTTTAATACTTAGTTTTGTTAGATGTAATTTTTTGTTCATGATTTAATTTTTAAAAATTAATAATTAGAAATAAACACTATGTAAACACCTGTTTTTTAGGTATTTAAATGTATGTTAAATAATGATGCGATATTCGTAAAAATAAGTAATTTCTTATTTTTCTTATTTTTAAAGATTTTACTAATGAAGGAGAAATAATTCTATAAGAAAAAAAAGGAGATTAAGTCTGTTCCAAAAAACGAATTCTGAACCTTAAAATCCACTCAACTCAAAAAAAAATATTTGTATTTATAATACCCCAACAAATAAATTCTGATTTCGTATATTTGCCCAACCAAACATTACACTTAATTATGAGCCAAAAAGTATTACTTAATTCAAAAGAAGTTACTATCATACTCCATCGTTTGGCTTGTCAGTTAATCGAAAAACACCTTGATTTCTCCGATACCATTTTAATCGGAATTCAGCCGAGAGGCGTTTTTTTAGCTGAACGTTTAAAACAAATATTAGAAAACGAATATCAGAGACCTGAAATTTCTTTGGGATATCTGGACATCACTTTTTTTAGAGATGATTTTCGTCGCACTGATAAACCGCTTGAAGCCAATAAAACACAAATAAATTTTATAGTCGAAAACAAAAAAGTCATTTTTATCGATGACGTTTTGTTTACCGGACGAAGCATTCGTTCTGCCTTAACCGCAATTCAGTCTTTTGGGCGACCTTCAGAAATTGAATTGTTAGTGTTAATCGACAGACGTTTTAGCCGTAATTTACCAATTCAGCCCGATTATCGCGGTCGTCAGGTAGATGCAATTAATGGTGAAAAAGTAAGAGTGAGCTGGAAAGAAAATGACGGAGAAGATGTTGTTCATTTAGTAACAAATTAAAATGTTTAATCGATAAATCGTTTAACCGTTTAATCGCAAAAACGAGACGATTAAACAAATCAACAAATCAACGGTTAAACAAATCAACAAATAACCGAATAAACAAAAAAATGACAGAGAACGAAGCGTTTATTTATGAATCAATTTTTAATCAGGTCAGAATGGGATTTCTTTCGCTTGATGAGATTCAGGAAAATATCCTTGAAGAAATTGAAGACAACGAATTTGGCGACGAAATCTCAGAAGAATGGGCTTTTGATAAAGTAAGAGAAGAATACCAAAAGTTACTTGCAGAAAGTAAACAATGGAAAAGTCCAACCGATACTGAAAAGCTAATAAAAGCGTTTGATGAATTATGCGATGAAAACATAATCGCGCTTCACAAAGCAGGTTATACCACAACCGACGGTGAATATGAAGTAGTTGAGGTTGAAAGAGATTTGCAGGAAAATGAAGTCGAGTCTGATGGTTATTGTTTTTATCACGAACAGGATTTAGCAAGAGCAATCGCAGTTGAAGATCCGGGTTTGTATATTGCTTTTCAAAAGGTGGATAATACTAATGATACAATTACAATAGAAATAGGAAAACGAGTTGCCGAAGTTTTAATAAATAACGATTTTAAAATAAAATGGGATGGCTCTGCAAGAACTAAAATTGAAATTCCGGGTTTCAGATGGCAGAAGCTTTTTGATGAAGATGCAAGAGATCTGCAGGATTACAGTGAAGTTGTAGACAGAATGGTTCAATAAAAACAGCAACTCTTAAAGATATTGAAGAACTGAAAGTTTCAGAAATTCAGGAATTTGACACATAAATATTAAACAAACAAAAATGAAAGAATTAAGCGTAAATCATTTATTAGGAATTAAATACATCAACGAGAATGATATTAACCTAATTTTTGAAACGGCAGATCATTTTAAAGAAGTCATTAACCGACCAATTAAAAAAGTTCCTTCATTACGAGATATTACGATTGCCAATATTTTCTTCGAAAACAGTACCAGAACAAAACTCTCGTTTGAGTTAGCCCAAAAAAGATTATCGGCAGATGTTATTAGTTTTTCTGCCGCACAGTCATCGGTTAAAAAAGGTGAAACCTTAATTGATACTGTAAACAATATCCTTTCCATGAAAGTTGACATGGTTGTAATGCGCCACTCCAACCCCGGAGCGGCTTATTTTTTATCTAAAAATGTCAAAGCCAGTATCGTAAATGCCGGAGACGGAGCACACGAACATCCAACGCAGGCTTTATTGGACAGTTATTCTATCAGAGAAAAATTAGGCGATGTTGCCGGAAAAAAAGTCGTTATTGTAGGCGATATTCTTCATTCAAGAGTTGCCTTATCCAACATATATGCTTTGCAGATGCAAGGCGCAGAAGTTAAAGTTTGCGGACCAAAAACACTGATTCCAAGATATATAGAATCACTTGGAGTTACGGTTGAACCAAATCTTAGAAAAGCATTAGAATGGTGCGATGTTGCAAATATGCTTCGTGTACAAAACGAACGTATGGATGTCAACTTCTTCCCGTCAACACGTGAATATGCACAACAATACGGAGTCGATAAACCATTATTGGATTCTCTTGGAAAAGAAATCGTCATCATGCACCCCGGACCAATCAACAGAGGAGTAGAGATTACTTCTGAAGTTGCCGATTCTGATCATTCGGTAATTTTAAATCAGGTTGAGAATGGAGTTGCAATCAGAATGGCGGTGATTTATCTTTTGGCGTCTAAGATTCAGTAGAGTTGGTTTATTTTGTTTCAGGTTTCAAGTTTCAAGTTTTGGAACGCTAAGCTTAGAACCTGAAACATGAAACTTTGAAACCTGAAACCTGAAATTTGAAACTAAAAATAAAAAATAAAAAAACTTCGTACCTTAGCTCTCAAATTATTGTTTTTATATTAGCCCCCATATATTAAAATGAAAGTAGATCAAAAAGGACATACTGTTACGATTAAAGATACTCAGAGAGATTTTAAATCTTTTTTTGATAACGTTACGCAGCAGTTTAAAACCTATGAAAAACAAAATGTTATAATTGATTTGTCTGCCAATTCTAATTTATCTGAAAGTGATTTAAAACTTTTTTTACCACTTTCGAAGCAACAAAAAAAAGCAAAAAAATCTTTTGTAATTGTAGTTTCTGAACTTGATTTCAATGCTGTTTCGGATAAATTAACTGTCGTTCCTTCTCTTTTAGAAGCGCATGATATTATCGAAATGGAAGAAATCGAAAGAGACCTCGGGTTTTAATTTTAGATTTTAGAGTTCAGATTTTAGATTTTTCCCCAACATTGCGGGATTATTTATTAGATTTTTAATACTGAATCTGAAATTTTAAGTTCATCAATCTAAAATCTAAAATCAACAATCTAAAATTACAAATGAAGCTCACCATACTTGGCTGTTATGCCGCAACTCCCAGAACAATTACCAACCCGACTTCGCAGGTTTTAGAAATTAAAAACAGATTGTTTTTGATTGATTGCGGCGAAGGAACCCAAGTTCAATTGCGAAAAAACAAAATTAAATTCTCGAAAATTAATCACATTTTTATTTCGCATTTGCATGGTGATCACTTTTTTGGATTGATTGGCACTATCTCGACTTTTGCACTTTTAGGACGAACTACAGATTTACATATTTATGGACCAAAAGGAGTAAAGGAAATCATAACATTGCAATTGCGATTATCGAATTCATGGACAACGTATGATTTATTTTTCCATGAATTAGAATCAGATAAAAGTGAAGTTATTTTTGAAGATAACAGAGTAATTGTAAAAACGATTCCGTTAAAACACCGTGTTTATACAAACGGATTTTTGTTTCAGGAAAAACCCGGAGAACGAAAATTAAATGTAGATGCTGTTCAGCAATATGATATTCATACGGCTTATTATCAAAAAATAAAAAACGGCGGAGATGTTACGCTTGATGACGGAACTGTAATCGAAAATAAGAAATTATCTTTCGATCCGATTCCGGCAATGAGTTATGCATTTTGTTCTGATACCGTTTATAATGAAGCGATTATCCCAATAATAAAAAATGTAGATATTTTATACCACGAATCTACCTTTTTAGAATCAGAAGCTCCTTTAGCGTTAAAAACATTGCATTCAACAGCAAAAGAAGCGGCAACAATTGCACTTAAAGCAAATGCGAAACAATTGGTTTTAGGACATTACTCCACACGATATGACGGTATTGAGCGTTTTAAAGAGGAAGCTCAGGAAATTTTCCCAAATGTGCTTTTAGGCGACGACGGGGTTTCTTTTGATTTTGAGTAAAAAAGTTAAATGTTAGATGTTAAAAGTTATAAGTACTTTGTAACGTATTCGATCTAACTTTTAACATCTAACATTTAACATTAGAAAAAATGAATGATTTAAGCAATTATAGAAAGTCTTACGAGAAAAGCGAATTATTAGAAACTAATATTCCCGAAGATCCCATTAATCTTTTTAACCGATGGTTTCATGAAGTAGAGGATTTTGGTGCAAGCGGAGAAGTAAATGCGATGACGGTTTCGACTATTGGTTTGGATGGTTTTCCGAAATCGAGAGTTGTCTTATTGAAGAAATTCTCAGAGGAAGGATTTATTTTTTATACCAATTATAATTCGGAAAAAGGAAAAGCAATTGCGGCAAACCCGCATGTTTGTCTGTCTTTTTTTTGGCAGGAAATGGAACGTCAGGTTATTATTAAAGGAATTGCCCAGAGAACTTCTGAAAATATCTCAGACGGTTATTTTGATTCTCGTCCTGACGGAAGCAAATTGGGCGCTATTGTTTCGAACCAAAGTGAAGTCATTCCGTCAAGAACTTTTCTGGAAGAAAATTTAAAGAAATTAGAAGCAGAATTTGAAGGAAAATCAATTCCGAGACCGGAGAACTGGGGAGGATATTTAGTAACTCCTTTAGAAGTTGAATTCTGGCAGGGAAGACCAAACAGATTACACGACAGAATTCGTTATCAAAGCCAATCTGATTTCTCCTGGAAGATTGAACGCCTATCTTCTTAGTTGTAAGAAAAATATATTATTTTAAACTTTAAATATGTAGTTCATCGATTATTTTTGTAGTTTACCGATAAATTAAATATGTTTGACAAAGAATTAGAAAATTATATCATCTAAATATAAAGCATTTGCCCCAACATTTACTTTAAAAATTAACTACCATTTGATTATGAAAAAGATGATATGCAGCATCGCGACGTTCATTGTAATAAGCATTACAATGAACTCGTGTACTGCTGACACTGCCGAAGGAAGTCAAGAAGATACTGCCACTACAGAACAAACTCTTGTTACAAGCTATGCGTATAACGATGCAGAGCTGGAAACCATGAAATTAATAAACGAATATAGAGTAAGCATTGGTTTAAATGCGCTTGAAAAAATCAATCATATCTCTTATAAATGTGAAGAGCATAATAAATATATGATCGAAAATAATGTCGTAAACCATAATGATTTTGTAGCGCGTTCTGAAAATATCATGAAATTATTAGGCGCAAAAAAAGTAGGCGAAAACGTTGCTTACAATTATAAAACATCTGCAGCTGTTGTAAAAGGCTGGTTAGAAAGCGCTGGACACAAAGAGAATATCGAAGGAAATTATACTCATTTTGGTTTGGCTGTAACGACAGATGCTTCCGGTAAAAAATATTACACGAATATATTCGCTAAAATTTAAAAAATTATTGGACTGGTTTTTTAGTTAGTCGTTGTAGCTCTTTTTTAGAGTTACAACGATTTTTTTATTTTTTTTTATTGTTTTTTTAGTAAAGCTGCCCATTTTAGGCAGCTTTACACGTTTAATAATTATAAAGCAGTGATAATAAATTCACTTCGTCTGTTTGCCTGATGTTGATCTTCGGTGCAATTTACACCGTCAGAACAGTTATTAACCAGTTGGGCTTCTCCAAATCCTTTGCCTTTAAGTCTGTTAGCTGTAATTCCGTTTTTAATTAACCAGTTAATCGTCGATTTTGCTCTTCGGTCAGACAAAGCCTCATTGTATTTATGCGTTTGTCGGCTGTCGGTATGCGAACGTATATCGAGTTTCATTGTTGGATTATTATTGAGTACATCCAATATTTTTTCCAGATCTAAAGCCGCTTCTGTTCGAATATCGGATTTATCCAAATCAAAATAAATCATTTTTATAGCAAAACATTTTCCAAGATCATCGCCAACAGTTACTTTACATTTTGCTTTGTCAAGTGCAATTGGCAAATTGGTTTTTCCGGTTAATTTTCCAATTGTAATCGTAAGTTCTTTTGTGGTAAAATTTTCTTTTTCGGCTCTTACATTATACATTTTTCCACATTCTACAGGAAAATAATAAGTGCCGGAAGCATCAGAAATTGTGGTGTTTTTTACGATTTGATTTTCATATAAAGTAATTTTAGATTCCGGAAGAATAATTCCTGTTTCCGCATCTGTTATAACTCCGCTTAATTCCTGAATACATTGCAGTTTTTTGGTTTCGAGAAATTTATAAATATCATCAGAACCTTGTCCGCCATTTTTATTAGAACTAAAATAACCTTTTCGGGAAACCGGATCAATTACATAAGCAAAATCATCTTGCGGAGAATTAACATCTGCACCAACATTTTGTATAGAAGTTACAGTTCCGTTATCTTCAAGTTTTCCTACATAAACATCTAATCCTCCAAGTCCGGGCCGACCATCTGATGAGAAATAGATTTCGTTTTCATCGGTTATAAACGGAAATGTCTCTTTTCCTTCCGTATTAATTGTTGCACCTAAATTTACCGGACTACCATAAGTTGCACCGTTATCATTTATGCTTACTTTATAAATATCAGATTGCCCTAACGTACCGGGCATATCCGATGAAAAATATAAGGTTTTTTCATCCGGACTAAGCGCAGGATGTGCCGTAGTGTAATTGTTACTCGTAAAAGGAAGCGCCGTTATATTAGTCCATTTATCATTTTCAAAAGTGGCTTTATAGAGTTTTACTAATGTAATTTTGTTTTCGTTTTTTCCTTTTTTTCCGTCAACATAATTGTTTCTGGTAAAATAAACTGTTTTACCATCTTTTGTAAAAGCAGGTGAGGCTTCATGAAATTTAGAATTTAATACGCCTTTAATTTTTTTTACTTTGCCTGAATCAATATCTGAAGTATAAAGATTAGTAAAATATTCGCCTGTCCAGGTGTGTTTGCGCTGCGTAAAATTTCCGGTATCTCTTGCCGATGAAAAATATATCTTTTTATTGTAAACAAAAGTTCCATAATCTGAGTATTTAGAATTTATGCCCGCATCTTCAATTGTATAACGTCCGGAATTGGCTTTTATCTGATCGAGATAATTTACATCTTCATTATAAAGTTTTCCCCGGCTATCATCTTTAGATTTAAGGATAAACTCATTCATAACTTTATTGGCTTTTTCAATTTGTCCGGTCGATTTTAATGATTGCGCATATCGGTAATAATATTCCGGTTCAACAGGGGTATTCATAGCAAATAATTCATCGTACCATTTTGTCGCCCCTTCAAAATCTGAATTGAAATAATAGGAGTTTCCCAGTTTTTTAAACATATCTTCAGATTTGTATCCTTTTAAGGCTACCTTTTCATACGTTTTTATCACATCGACATACGCATATGTATCATATTCTTTATTGGCTGTTTTTATTTTCGCCTGTTGCGCATTGCCTTCGAGTGCAATAAAACTAAAAATAATGATGCAAAAGAGTGTATAATTTTTCATGATTAACTATTTTTAGAAGAAACGAGGGTTTGTTATTTTGCTATTTTTCCTGAAAAATTCATATCGAAGAAATATCTCATGCGATCCTGAATTATAATTGTTTAAGTTGGTGGTTTCGCGATCGTAACCGTAACCTAAATAAAGACCTTCTGTAATTTGAAATCCAACCATTGCACTTATCGAAGCGCTCCATCTGTAAGCAGCTCCCAATACAAACCTGTCATAAAACATAAAATTGGCTGATATGTCGACTTGCAATGGCGCGCCTTCGACCATTTTTGCCAAAACTGCAGGTTTGAACTTTATATACTGATATTTATCGAGATCAAATACATAACCTCCCATTAGATAATAATTGATTTTATCTTTGTAAATAGCAATATCATTGTCATCATAACGATTTGTTTCGATGAAATTTGGAACCGAGAATCCGATATAAGCTTTATCAGAATGCCAATAAACTCCGGCTCCTACGTTGGGAGAAAATTTATTATCGAGATCCTGAAATTGTGGATCGTTCTGATTTTCAGGATTTAGTTTGCTGATATCCAAATTGAATAAATTTGCTGTTCCTTTAATTCCAAATGAAAGTTTGAAATTAGCAGATGTTTGAAGCGTATAAGAAATATCGACAGAAAAATTGTTCTCATTTGTAGGACCAATTTTGTCATTGACCAAAGAGAAACCAACTCCTAAATTAGAATTATTTATAGGTGTATTTGCCGAAAAACTGCTGGTTTCAGGTGCTCCGTCAAGTCCAACCCATTGCGTACGATACAATCCAAAAATGCTTAAAGCTCCACGAGAACCCGCATAAGCCGGATTAATAGTGATGGTATTGTACATATATTGCGTAAATTGAGCATCTTGCTGTGCAAAACCTACAATAGATACAAGCATTAAAACGAAGGATAATAATTTTGCTCTCATAGTAGATGTTTTTTAGTATTACTATTGATTACTTCGATAAATATAAAAAGCCGTCTTTTTTATTCGATTGAATTGTATTATTTCCGTCTAAGGATTTATAATTCACGATATAAAAATAAGTTCCGGTTGGCAGCCCGTCAGATTGTTTAACGGTTGTTCTGCCTCTGGAAGTTCCGTCAAATGCATTAGTAGTATTGTTGTAATTAGAAGTTTCAAATACTAATATTCCCCAGCGGTTATAGATTTCGACTGTATTTTCGGGATAACATGTTGTGTCATCAATATTGTCAATTTTAAAGAAATCATTTATTCCGTCTCCGTTTGGCGAAAAAGCATTGTGTATGATAACATTTCCACACGCCAATACTTTGCAGTCATCGTTAATTTCCATAGTTAGCACAATACTTTTAGGGCAATTTTGATCTGCAATTTGATATTCAAATACATAATTTCCCAATGCCAAACCAAGAGGATTCAAAATATTTCCCTGCAATGCATTGCTGTTATTTTGATCAATCCACGTTCCGGTTGCTGGCGTATTTGCCGGTAATAAAGTTGTTAAATCAATAAGGCTTGAGTCATCGGCGCAAGCCTCGCCGGAAATATTTGTAATTCCGTTAGGAAGAACCGTAATAGTAACCAATCCTGTATCGCAATTATCAGGATTTAGTTTCTCGCAAATTTGATAATTATACGTGTAAGTTCCGGCAGGAGTTAAGCCCGAAACATTTACATTACCCAAAGCATCAATCTTAATATTTGCATCTGTTTTATCGGAGTTATTATTTACTAACATAAAGTTTACGAGCTGTAACGTAACCGCAGTTTGATTGAGAAGATCATTGGTTAAAACATTTCCAACAAGCCCAAAAGTGTTACAGCTTATATTGGCATAAACATCGTCGTTCGCCATAATTGCAGAAGAAGATACAGTAATGGTTACCGTTGCGGTGTCGCAGTTTCCAAAATCAGCCTTTTCACAAATTTGATACGTCAATGTATAAGTTCCTGCGGGTGTATTTGCGGGAATATTTACAGATCCGTCAGCATTTAAAGTCAAAATTCCTTTAGGATCTTGTGTTACAATTGTAAGAGTTACATCATTTGGATTAACTGTTGAGCCATTTAATGTATCATTATTATAAACATTTAAGACATTAGTTCCGCCTGTAATTCCATTAATTGGTCCTGCGACATCATCATTTGCCACAATTGCAAATGTTGGTCTTGCAATACAATAAGGATCTGCCGGAGGATAATTTATTGTAATAGTTTGAGTTGGATTCACAGAGATTGCTAATGTCGCCGTTGGACGAAGTGTTTCAAATCCGTCGCTGCCCTGAATCCATTTATTATTTTCGAAAATCCAGCCCGGCCAGTCAATTCCGTTACCGGCTTGATCTACAACAGCGCCCGGCCATAAGACTCTGCCGCTCAAAGATAAATCTGTTGTAGTGCTTATAACGTTGTTACCACTATTTGTCCAGGAGATTGTTACGCCATTTACGGGAGTAAAATTTACCGGAGTTACAACATAATCAATATACGGAACGTCATTAACACAAATAGAAGTTGCGGTAATCGTGATAACCGGAGCTACAATCGTAACCGTTACAGTTGCTGTATCACAGTTTGAAATTTGATCAGCTTCGCAAATTTGATATACTAATGTGAGTATACCTACTGGAGCATTTGGTAAAACATCGACAGAACCATCGGCGTTTAATTGTAAAAACGCATTTGGTGTTACAGTCGTAATAATCACGTCTGAAGCAGTTACAACAACTCCTTCAAGCGTATCGTTTGGTAATATATTCAGCACATTTTGCGTCGTATGATTTACACCTGCAATTGGTCCGGCGCTATCATCATTAGCAACAATATCAGCATAAACTTTGCAGTTTACACCAAAATCAGCATCCAAATGAACCAAATCCTGAGGCGTTACAGTTACAATTATTGCGGAGTTTGTAGTGGTTTGACAAACAGTGTGTAATTGTGTTTTTCCGGTTTTCGAAGTTATTTTTTTGGCTGTAGCCGAAGGAAGTTCTTTTACCAGATTCGTTGCTCCTAAAGAAGCTGCCACAGTATCAAAATTAGAATCTCTTACCAGTTTAATGGTATAATCTCCATACGGATTTGCAGTTTCAGGTCTGTTTCTCCAAAATCCTTCAATACCTACAATTACTTCTGCGTGATAACCATTTGAGCCGTCAATAATAACGTTCGAACTCAATGCATTTCCAAAACCACCGGCATTTAATTCACCAACATTTTGTGTTCCTGTATAACTTCCGTCACCATTAAAATCAATCCATTCCCATTGGCTGTAATCAATTGCGCCTTCGCTATCCGGAATATTTTTCGTTACAATGTTGTCATTATTAGCATCATACCATTCATCCTGAATGCCATTGCCATTTGTGTCATACCAAACATAATCTCCTAAAACGGGCAAGGTCGATTTTCCATATTCGAAATTATGTTCCTGAATAATACAATCTTCAAGAGTAGTAAAAAACAAACTCGAAGTTACAGGATACAATTGATAAGCACTATTTAAATTAGCATCCTGAACCTGAACTAAATAGTTTCCTGCAGGTACACCAGAAAAATTATAAAGTCCATCAATACCCGTTACCCGCAATAAAATTGGTCCCGCTGTATTGCCTTGCGGAACTAAAGTAACCGGAACATTTGCAATAGGCGTATTTGTATCTGTATTTATAATTTGTCCGGATATTTTTACGGTATATGTTGGCTGAGTTATCGTTACAATCGAAGTTGCTGTACAAGTTTGATTTCCGTTATTTACAGCAGACAAAGCTGTTAAAGTATAAATCCCGGCAGGTAAATTAGAATTTCCAACAACCTCATTTTTGTCATTCGTAATCACAACAGTTGAACCGGGACTGTTTGTAACTAAAATAGAACCATTATTTCCGCCAAAACAAGTTACATTAGAAGCAATTCCCGAAACAAATACTTTATTTTCGACAGTAAAAGTTTGTATTAAATCTGTTTTATTGCCTGCACAATCTGTCAGCGTATAAGTTCTGGTCAGGATATAAGCATTTCCTTCGCAGCCCGAAGCGCCATTATTTGCATCGCTAATTGTAATATTTATGTTTTGACTGCAATTATCGGCAGCATCTTTTATGTCTTGTGGGTTTGCCAATGGAATATCTGCAATATTTTGTAAATCTGCCCCATCAGCCGGAGCAGTACCTGTTGGCGGAGTCGTATCTTTTACGGTAATAATTTGAACATAAAACTGCGTGTTTCCACTACAATCGCTTGTTGTCCATTTACGGGTCAAAGTATAATTTGTACTGCATCCATTCGCAATATCACTTTTAATTTCAGAGAATACAATTGGCAAATTACTATCGCAATTGTCTGTTGCCTGCATTTCGGCAGGTTCAGGAACGGCGTCACAAGAAACGGTAATATCTGTTGGAAGATCTCCGCTAAAAGTTGGTTTTGTAGTATCTTCAATTGTAATTATCTGTGTGAAAGTATCCGAAATATTTCCGCAATCGTCAGAAACAACCCAAGTATTGGTATACGTTCCCGCATTCGAACAAGATCCCGAAGCCACAAACTGACCGCTGGTTTTTACGATATTCGAAACATCACCATCACATAAATCAGAAGCAATAGGAAATAACGCTTGCGCGGAAGCCAAAGCAGATAAATCGCTGCATTCTACAGTTCTGTTTAAAAAAGCAGTTTGTGTAGTCCAAGTTGGCGTTGTATTATCAATAATAGTAATTACCTGCGTAAAAGTTGTCGAAGTATTCAAACAAATATCTTTCGCAATCCACGTATTGGTATAAGTTCCAGAATTTGAGCAAGAACCGGCAACAAAATTTCCACTGGCTTTGGTATATGTTATAGTTCCTCCACAATTATCAGTTGCAGTTGGCGTTTGGTTTTGCGCTGTCGAAAGTCCGGCAAAATCACTGCATTGCAAAGTCACGTTTAAGGCATTTGCAGTTGTTGTCCAAGTTGGCGCTGTATTATCAATAATTGTAATTACTTGCGTAAAAGTTGTCGAAGTATTTAAACAAACATCTTTTGCAACCCAGGTATTGGTATAAGTTCCTGAATTTGCACAAGAATCTGCAACAAAATTTCCGCTGGTTTTGGTATATGTTATAATTCCACCGCAATTATCAACTGCAGTTGGCGCTTGATTTTGCGCTGTCGAAAGTCCGGCAGAATCACTGCATTGCAAAGTCACATTTAAGGCATTTGCAGTTGTAGTCCAAGTTGGCGTTGTATTATCAATAATAGTAATTACCTGCGTAAAAGTTGTCGAAGTATTCAAACAAATATCTTTCGCAATCCACGTATTGGTATAAGTTCCAGAATTTGAGCAAGAACCGGCAACAAAATTTCCACTGGCTTTGGTATATGTTATAGTTCCTCCACAATTATCAGTTGCAGTTGGCGCTTGATTTTGCACCGTAGAAAGTCCGGCAGAATCACTGCATTGCAAAGTCACGTTTAAGGCATTTGCAGTTGTTGTCCATGTTGGTGCAGCAGTATCCTGAATTGTAATAATTTGCGTTTTTGTTATTACTCCACATCCGGTTGTAACTTTAAAAGTTCTGTTTACAATTGTTGGGCAAGTTCCTGATGCAACATCAGAATATGATATTGTATAACTTCCCAAACTTGCACTATTTGCAAGAGAACCACCAGCCGTATTTAATTGTGCGAGAGTAATTGCAGTATCAGTTGTTTTATATGCTAATCCTGTAATCGCGGCTGTACTGCATCCGGATATTGTAGCATTATCGGGCGCGACAAGAGCCGCCGCCGGACTAATCGTTACGGTTGAAACTGCAGAAGTTAATTCACAATTTGTATTGCCGTTTTTAACTTTTACGGTATAAGCTCCACTTGCTGTTGCAATAAGTGTTGAAGCCGTTTGTCCTGTTATTTCAACATTGTCTTTGTACCAAGTATAAGTTGGAGAAGCCGCATTTGTACTTGCGGTTAATGTTGTAGATCCGCAGGCGCTTAGAACTCCGGTTATTAATGGCAGGCAAGGCACAAAATAACCCGGACTTGTAATTGTTTTTGAATCAGCGGAACATGATGTATTCTGATAATTAAAACTAGATGTACTTACTGTTTGATTTCCGCAGGCACTTCCGGTTGGTGTTAATTGATAATTTAAAGTAATGGTTTCAGAATTCAAAAAATCGGTATTCCACGTAATTACTTGTCCAGATACTGAAGTTGTTCCTTTGCTAACCGAAATTGATCCCACAGTAAATCCCGGAATCACAGTTTCTTTTTCGATTAAACTCTGCGCAACCCACGAAATTTGAGTCGCAATCTGATTGTAAATTGCAGTTAAATTTGCAGCGCTTTGCGTGATATACGCAGCACTTCCCTGAATGCCATCCAAAGTATATTTTGCTACATACTGGTCACTTCCAACAGTACTAATATTCCCCGGAATTCCCCCAAATAAACCAACAGAAAAAATCTGATTGTTGTAAGTTACACTGCTTTTTACCGTAGTTTTAGCATTCGTTGCAGCCGTAATAGCACTTGTAACACAAACTGAAGAAGTGCTTACAGTATTACAGCTTGTTGTATTTCCAACACTTCCGGTTCTGTTTGCAACACCATCCGTAAGTAAAATAATGCCTCTTGAAGTACTGCAGTCAAAACGCCCATTGGTTTCCAGTTCCGTTTCTGCTTTTACAATTCCATCCTGAATATTCGTATTATTTGTTGCCGTCAGCGCATTAATTTTAGCATTTAATGTCGTAACACCCGCCGCATTCAAATACGTTAAACCCAGTTCAAGCTTAGCATTTGTAGTATACGATACAATAGCAATTCGGTTATTTGTATTTGCAGATGCCTGTGTAATAAATGATTTCGCCGCCAATTTAGCATAATCCATAGATGTTTTTGTATCGCCGGAAATCGTGTTTCCCATACTTCCGGAAACATCAATAACTAAAATCACATCAGAATTTCGAGTAACAGGATTAGCGCCTGTAATGTCTACTTTTACATTCACAATGCCACAATTACCCGCATTTGCAGTAACCGTTTTATTGGTTGTTATCGTTTGCGCCAACCCTAATGAAGATGATATAAGTAATACAAAAACAAAATGTATTTTTTTTATATCATGAAAATAATTGCTGAAAGAGAGTAGAGTTTTTTCCATTTTAAATTATTTTAAGGGAATACCTGAAATAGAGTTAATCATTAACCGGATTAATGATGTAAGTGTGTAAAACCGTTTCAGCAGAATAATTGCTGCAGTTTTTTGAAGTCGCAGTAATCTGATTGCAGGACCATTTTTCTACAGCAGTGCCAATAGGTACTGCAATGTGTATGTAGAAATTTATGCTTTGCCCCGCATTTAATGTTATTTCGCTAATGGTATTTTTTTCAGAATCTATAAATTCAGCATTAACTGCAACGTTGCCGCTTGCAGGGCTATCGTCACTATTACTGCAGGAAGAATTTATATTCTTAGAATTCAGGACATAAGTATCTGTCGATGCTCCATTGTTGGTAAGAACCATCGCGTAATAAGTTCCGTCGAGAGGAGTACTTCTAATATTTCCGTTATTTTCAACAACCAAAATTGCGCTGCACGAACCTGATTGTGCAAATGAAATATTGAGGAGTAAACAAAACAGTAATGAAAAAATGTTTTTTTGAAAGATTCTTTTTTTATAAGAAAAAATAGACTTACAATTTTTTACAAATTTTACGGCTTTTTGAAGAGTAGAGTTTGTTCTCATAACTAAAGATTTTGTTTTGAATTATTTCTAATATTTTAACAGAATCAAAGTTATATAGGCAATCATTTTTTGATTTTTTTTATCTGCAACTAACCTAAAAACTCGTTGAAATGTTCTTTTTTTGTTAAATAATGGTAAAAAATGCAATTTTTTATGTCATTTGTAACAAATAAAATTGTACGAATTTTTTACTTTTTTGTGTTAAAAGAGAAAAAAATAAATATCATAAATAACTAATAATCAGATATTTAGTTAATTTTTTAGGAATGATAATTAAATCGACGAAATGATGGGTTTGTTAGATGAAGTACATAATTTGTTAAAATGATAATTTTGATAATTTTGGAAATTTTGACTTTTCAGCAATTTAAATTCTTGTTAAAATTTTCTTCAAATGTTAACAGAATTAAAAAAAGGAGGACTATTACAATTTCTTTTGTAAATTAGAACTTCAATAAAAAAGCAACTTCAATTTTGACGTTTCTAAACCCTTCTATTTATGAAAAATTTAATTTTAATACGACACGCCAAATCAAGTTGGGAAGCGCCTTTAAAGGATTTTGACAGGCCATTAATGAAAAGAGGAATTTTAGATGCTCATGAAGTGTCGACCCATATTGCAAAATATCTTCCTAAAACCTATATAATATGGAGCAGCACTGCGGCTCGTGCATCTGAAACAGCACTTATCTTTGCTCAAAACATATCCTATCCCATAGAAAGCATTGTTTATAAAGACGATCTTTATACTTTTGATGATAAACAACTCGAAAAAGTTATTAAATCTTGTGATAATAGTTTCGAAAGCGTTATTCTTTTTGGACATAATGAGGCTATTACAAATTTTGTTAATAAATTTGGGGATGTTTTTATAGAAAATGTACCTACTTCAGGATTTGTATCGCTTAAATTTGATACCGAAGCCTGGGATGCAATTCATAAAGGCAAGACACAAAAAACAATTTTCCCCAAAGATTTAAAATAAATAAAGTGTACGAGCAGAAATATATCGATAGAGAAAAAAGTTGGTTAGCGTTTAATGCAAGAGTGCTTCAGGAAGCAGCAGATAATACAGTGCCACTTTTAGACAGGTTGCGTTTTGTTGGAATTTTTTCGAACAATTTAGATGAATTTTTCAGAGTTCGTTATGCCGCAATCCGCAGATTGAGTCTTTCTGGAATTTCAGGCGAAAAATATTTAGGCGGCGTTTCGGCACACCAATTAATTAAGGATATTACCGAAATTGTAATTCAGCAGCAATCTGAAAGTTTACGTATTTTAGGAAATATAGAATCTGAACTCGAAGCCGAAAATATCTTTATTATAAACGAAGATCAAATTACAATAGAGCAGGATAAATTCCTGAAAGACTTTTTTACGCAAAGATTAAGTCCGGAATTAGTCACGATTATCTTGAATGATCTTGCTGAATTTCCTATTCTTAAAGATACTTTAGGGTATTTGGCTGTTCGATTAGAGATGAATACAAATGATGAGGTTCGATACGCCGTTATCGAAATCCCAAAAACCATAAACAGATTCGTTGTTTTGCCTTCTCATGATGATAAACATTATGTTATTTTAATTGATGACGTGATTCGCCATAATCTGAAAAACATTTTCAATATTTTCGATTATAAAAGCGTTACGGCGCATATGATCAAAATTACGCGAGATGCGCAATTGGATATTGATAGTGATTTGAGCAAAAGTATGCTCGAAAAAATCGCCACATCAGTAAAAGATCGAAGAATAGGTGAGCCCGTTCGTTTTATTTACGATAGTTTAATCGAAGAAGACACATTGCGTTTCTTTCTTGATAAAATGAAAATTGTAGAAACAGACAGTATAATTCCCGGAGGAAGATATCATAATCGACGTGATTATATGAATTTTCCAAATTTAGGAAGATACGATTTATTGTATAAAACCAATGATCCGCTGCCAATTCCCGGTTTGAGTTTAGGCGGAAGTATTCTGGAAAAAATCAGTAAAAAAGATTATTTATTAAACGCTCCATATCAGTCTTTCTCATACTTAACAAAGTTTTTACGAGAAGCGGCATTAGATCCAAAAGTAACAAGTATTAAAATTACCTTGTATCGTTTGGCTAAAAATTCGCAAATTATCAGTTCATTGATAAATGCAGCAAAAAACGGTAAAAAAGTGACCGTTCAAATCGAACTTCAGGCGCGTTTTGATGAAGCTTCGAATATTTCGTATGCAGAACAAATGCAAACCGAAGGAATCGAATTGATATTTGGAATCAAAGGCTTAAAAGTACACAGTAAAATATGTGTTATCGAAAGAACAGAAGAAGGTAAAAGTCGTCGTTACGGATTTATTTCGACGGGAAATTTCAACGAATCGACAGCAAAAATTTATACCGATGTGACACTTTTTACCTGTAATCAGGGAATTTTGAAAGACATTTCTAAAATCTTTGAATTTTTTGACATCAATTACAGAGTGCACAGATACAAACATTTAATAGTGTCTCCGCATTATACAAGAAGTAAATTTATTAAACTGATCGATCGTGAAATTCTGCACGCATTGGCAGGTAGAAAAACACATATAAAGCTTAAAATGAATAGTTTATCTGATTTTAAAATGATCGATAAATTATACGAAGCCAGTAATGCCGGAGTAAAAATCCAGCTTCAGGTAAGAGGAATTTGTTCGTTGATTCCGGGAATTCCGGGAATGAGCGAAAATATCGAAGCCATAAGTATTGTCGATAATTATCTGGAACATTCAAGAGTTTATATTTTTGGAAATGCCGGATTAACAGAAGTTTATATTTCTTCTGCTGATTTTATGACAAGAAATCTTGATGGACGAGTTGAGGTAACCTGTCCAATTTACGACCTTGAAATCAAAAAAGAACTCGTTGACAATTTTGATATAGGATGGAAAGGGAATGTTAAAGTGAGATATCATTCCTATAAATTAGATAATAAATATAAAGCAAGAAATCATCATGCCCCATTTAGAGCTCAATTGGAGACCTATAAATATTATCAGAATAAAATTTCGGTATTAGAAGAGGTTTCACAAAAAATAAATTTATAAAACCAAAACAAATCATAAGTGAGCATGATTAAAATTAAAAAGTATGCAGCAATAGATATCGGTTCAAATGCCATGAGGCTTCTGATATCCAATGTTGTAGAACAAGAAGGCAAAGAACCTCAATTCAATAAAAGTTCCCTTGTTCGTGTGCCAATTCGTTTGGGACAAGATGCCTTTACAGTAGGAGAAATTTCAGAAGAAAATATAGATCGAATGGTTGATGCCATGAAAGCATTCAATCTTTTGATGAAAGTACATAAAGTAGAACGTTATATGGCATTTGCAACTTCGGCAATGCGCGAAGCATATAATGCGAAAGAAGTTGTGGCTTTGATTAAGAAAAAAGCCGACATTAAAATTGAAATTATTGATGGTAAAAAAGAAGCGGCGATAATCGCTTCTACAGATTTACATCATTTATTAAAATCAGATGAAACCTATTTATTTGTAGATGTTGGCGGCGGAAGTACCGAATTTACCTTATTCTCTGATGGAAAAATGATTACTTCAAGATCGTTTAAAGCAGGAACAGTTCGTTTATTAAATAATATGGTTCATGATGTAGTTTGGGATGAAATTGAAAAATGGATTAAAACCAATACCGCAGATTATGAAGAAGTAACCTTAATTGGTTCTGGCGGAAACATCAATAAATTGTTTAAAATGTCTGGAAAACAGCAGGAAAAACCGCTTTCATACATTTATATCAATTCGCAATATGCGTTTTTAAATTCATTGACTTACGAACAAAGAATTGCCGAATTAGGTTTAAACTCTGATCGCGCCGACGTAATTATTCACGCCACACGTATTTACTTAAATGCTATGAAGTGGAGTGGAGCACGCCAGATTTACGTTCCTAAAATAGGACTTTCTGACGGAATCGTAAAAGCAATGTATTACGGTAAAATCTAAAAATATTGCCACAGATTACACAGATTCAAAAGAGTATAAAATCTGAGAAAATCTTTTAATCTGTGGTAAACTTTTTTTCAACATCAAACTTTATATAAAATGAATAAAACCAGACTCGAAGCTTTTAGTGATGGTGTTTTAGCAATTATTATTACCATTATGATTTTGGAAATAAAAGTGCCTCACGGAGTTGAGTTTGCTGATTTAAAACCACTTATTCCTAAGTTTTTAAGTTATATCCTGAGTTTTATTTATGTTGGAATTTACTGGAACAATCACCATTATTTACTTCATGGTTTATCTAAAGTAAACGGAAAAATACTTTGGGCAAATCTTCATTTATTATTTTGGCTGTCACTAATTCCCGTTGCAACAGGCTGGATGGGGGAGCATAACTTCGCAAAAGCTGCGATGGCATTTTACGGATTCATTTTATTGCTTTGTGCGATTGCGTATGTAATTCTTCAAAAAACAGTTTTAGATGTTGAAGGAAAAGATTCTGTATTGGCAAAAGCTTTAGGAAACGATTTAAAAGGAAAAGCTTCTGCTGTTTTATATACGGTTGGAATTGTGGCTTCATTTTACAACGAATGGCTTTCCGGAGCAGCCTATTTCATCGTTGCAATGTCCTGGCTTATTCCGGATAAAAGAATCGAAAAAGTATTTACTAAATAACTTTAAGCACTAAACTTATCTCATACAAAAAGCTATGTAGGTAAATCCAATCCAAATGTAGAACGCAAAAGCTCAATATTTGGGTTGATTTCTAATAAACGATTGTAGCGATCCTGATCGTTAAAGCTTCTTTTGGTTTGTATCGTTTCATTTACAATAATTTCAATTGTAATGTCGTGATTATGCAAATGTCCTTTTAAATGTCCTAAAAGCCCATTAAGCTGACTTTCAAAATCTAATTTAGAACCTTCATTTGGTAATTCAAGTGTAATAACTGTTCCGTTCAAAGTTGGGTCGTTAATCAATAATAACGATTCCATGATTTTTAAACCTTTTTCGCCCAAACGTTGTGCATATTTGTTCCAATGCAATAACATTTCAGTCTCCGTAAATTCTTCCGTAGGCAAAACTGAGGAAGGTTTTACATACGATTTATTGCTTTCTTCCATTGCTTTTTTAGCACGAATGCTTGCAAGAGAAAATGCAGAAACCTTTGGTTCGCCTTTTGTTTCAGCTCTTGGAGTTTCTGGAGTTTCAACTTTTGGAGTTTCAACAATTTCTGTTTTTTGTGGAGTCGGAACTTCAGTGGCTGGAGTTGGATTTTCAGCTTTTGGCTTTGAATTTTCGTTTTCAAGACTTTGGGCTTTTGCCTTTGGACTTTCGACTATCGAATAACCGCTATTTTTAAAATAAGTGGGCGGAATTATGAATTGCTCAACTTTTTTTTTTCTCCATCAAAGTTGATAGAGGCTAATTGCATCAAACATAATTCGACCAAAAGTCGCTGATTCTGACTTAATTTATATTTTAAATCGCAGTCGTTTGCAATGTCAATTCCTTTAAGTAAAAATTCCTGAGAACATTTTTGCGCCTGTACGCCGTACATTTGCTGCGCTTGTTCACCAACTTCAAGCAAACTTAAAGTAGCAGGAGTTTTGCTTACCAATAAATCTCTGAAATGCGAAGCTAATCCGGCAATAAAATGATGACCGTCGAAACCTTTTGCAAGAATTTCATTGTAAGCAATTAAAAGATCCGGAATTTTATTTTCTAAAAGTAAATCGGTAATACTAATGTACGTTTCGTAATCTAAAACGTTTAGGTTTTCGGTTACAGCCTGACGTGTTAAGTTGGTTCCGCAATAAGAAACCACACGGTCAAAAATCGATAAAGCGTCACGCATGGCACCATCAGCTTTTTGAGCGATAATGTGCAAAGCATCGTCTTCAAAATTAATTCCCTGACTTGTTGCAACTTCTGCCAAATGTTCTTTAGCATCTTTTACAGTAATTCTCTTGAAATCAAATATCTGACAACGAGATAAAATCGTTGGAATAATTTTGTGTTTCTCCGTAGTTGCCAAAATAAAAATAGCATGTTTTGGCGGTTCTTCCAATGTTTTCAAAAAAGCATTAAAAGCTGCCGAAGACAACATATGAACCTCGTCAATAATATAGACTTTGTATTGCCCGGTTTGTGGCGGAATTCGAACCTGATCAATCAGACTTCGAATATCATCAACCGAGTTGTTTGAAGCGGCATCCAACTCAAAAACGTTAAACGCAAAATCTTCGTTTGGATCGTCATATCCCGGCTGATTTATTTTTCGAGCCAAAATACGCGCGCAAGTCGTTTTTCCAACGCCACGCGGTCCCGTGAATAAAAGGGCAGAGGCAAGGTGATTGCTTTCTATGGCGTTTAGCAAAGTATTGGTAATGGCTTTCTGGCCTACAACATCCTTAAAGGTTTGTGGGCGATATTTACGAGCCGATACTACAAATTGTTCCATATTCTATTTTATTCGATAGCAAATATAGTCTGAAAATTACCAAATCACAAATCTGAAAATCATAAATCTTAGAGAAGATTTTGATTGGTTTGAATGTGAGAAAGTAAGGAAATTAAATTAACGATTTTTAATATATGTTTGATAAATTGAACACTGATGAAACGGATTCGCTAAAGCGAAAACGCTGATTTGTACGGATTTTTTTCTGTGGATATGTCCTCCTGAGCGAAGAAATGGTTTCAGCTTTATGGGCACTTCGTTTGTCTTCCTGAGCGAAATAAGGCTTTTAGTTTTATGGGCGCTCCGTTTGTCTTCCTGAGCGAAGTCGAAGGACCGCAATCATCATCGACAATCACAATCGACAATCAAAGTCCTTGCGAGGAACGAAGCAATCTCATAAAGCGGATAAATTAGAGATTCGTATTTTTCTTTTTGGAAATAACGAAAATTAGAATTAGAAATAATATGATGTTGACAATTAAAGAAATGATAATATATCTGCTATAAGTTTCTATTTTTTGTTCGCTTTTTTCTTTTTCAGAATTTGTATTTTGAGAAGCTTTATAAGATTTTAATTGATCTAATTGATAAAAAAATGTTGTCAGAGTTTCATTTCTTATTTTCAAATTTTCTATATCATTGCTTAAAGAATCTAATTTTGTAATTTTTCTTCCGTAAGTATTATAGTAAGGTATTGGTGGTGGAAATCCGGAAGGAATTTCCATTGTTTGGGTTGGTGATCTTAGATTAAGAGAAATGGTTCTGTCTTTATTAAATTTAGCATATACAATCCATAAATCATTTTTAAACGGAGCAATAAAAAAATCTTTTTCATTGTTTGTGGCTTTAATAAATTTTGAGTGATAATGACCTTTAAAAATTTCAAGGATTTTAAAATCGTATGTACCTAAAATTGTATCTACTTTTATAAGTTCTCCATAAAAAATAATATCAGCAGCTTTCAGTCCCCTATTAACCTTTTCCTGTTTTGTATAGTGAGGGTATTCACTTGGATAAGCTTTGATGGTGAAAAAGAAAACTAATAGTAAAAGATATTTCAAATTCATAAGATTGATTTTTAATACAATAATAATCTTTTTTATTCTTAGTTTTTATAAATTTAGTTTAGATGTTTTGTAATAAAAGCGATTATTTTATCTAAGATAACACGAACTGAAAATTGAACAATAATATAAAATCACATGAATAACCCAATTATAACAATCGACGAAACCCAAGGTCAAAAATTAAAAATTGCCGGAGGAAATTACCGAATCATAATTTCAGGAAAACAAACTAATGGAGAATATGCTGTAATCGAAATGTCGATTCCACCGGGTGCTGGGCCAAATCCGCATGCACATGCTGATTTTACGGAAACTTTTTTTGTGCTGGAAGGCGAGGTTTCTTTTAAATCAGAATTAGGAAATTATATCGCGAAGAAGAATTCGTTTGTCAATATTCCGAAAGGGGGAATTGTTCACGGTTTTAAAAACGAGAGCGACAAACCGGCAAAACTTTTATGTACCGTTACACCAGCAGGATTAGATGATTTGTTTGAAGAAATAGCAGATTATATGGAAACTAATAAAGATTCTGAAAAGGAAACTAAGCAAAAGATTAACTCGATTTTTGAAAAGTATGGGCAAAAAATGTTTCCTGAAAATTATTTAGATTAAAAATAAGATTTTAACTACAAACAGATCAGTCTCTTAACTCTCAATCCAAATACTGACTGGGAAAAATATAAAAATTGTAAGATTATTTTGTAATATTTAATTAATTAATTCGTTAACTTTAAATAATAAATTAATTAAAAAAATATCGTTATGAAGATTAAATCAGTTTTATTAGGGATGGGTCTTGCTGTTTTGTTAGTAGCTTGTGGGCCTAAAGATGCAGATATTCAAAAAGAAATTAGTGCAAAATTGAGTGATACACCAGAAGTACAGGTTACAGTAGAAAAAGGTGTTGCTACAATTTCTGGAATTTGTAAAGATGATATCTTAAAGCAAAATGTTGAAAGTTCTATAAAAACAATCAAAGGAGTAAAATCTGTGGTGAATAACTGCCAGATTGTTGCGCCGGAAGAAACTGCGGCAGCAGCTGTTATAATTAGTCCTGATACTGAATTAGACAAAGCATTAAGTAAAGTTGTAAAATCTTACGATGGTGTTAGTGCTACCGTTGTAGGCGGAGTAGTAACGCTTACAGGAGAAATCAAAAGAAGTCAATTGCCTAACCTTATAAAAAGCGTACAGGAATTGAAACCTAAAAAAGTGGATAACAAGTTAACTATTAAATAAAAAGTTATGAGTTTACTAGATAAATACAAAGAGTTAACAGATTTGGCTACTAATTTAGGTACATCAGATTTGCAAGTTAGAGAACAGGATAATGTATTGTATATTGATGGTACAGCAAAATCTGCAGATGATAAAGAAAAACTTTGGGATGCTTACGGAAAAATAGATCCTGATTTTAGATCAGCAGATGTGGTTATGAATATTGCAGTTGCAGAAGGAACAACTACAGATTATACAGTTGTAAGTGGCGATTCATTATCAAAAATAGGAAAAGCACATGGCGTTTCATGGCAAACTATTTATGAAGCCAATAAAGATATTATTAAAAATCCGGACGTTATTCAACCGGGTTGGAAATTAAAAATACCTACAGCGTAATTTTTTTTGCGAATTATTTTTAAAAGCCTGTCATTTTATGATGGGCTTTTTTTTTATTCTTATTTTTTGTCATTGCGAGGAAAGAAGCAACCACACTATAATTGATTTAGCAAATGTGGTTGCTTCTTTCCTCGCAATGAGGTAGATTGTGTTATTCAGCACCATCATTTAAAGGCTGTTTTAAAATAGCAACTCTTAAACGCTCCTCATTTTCATCGCCCCAGTTTCCTAAAGCAAAAATTATAGGTATCAGTGTTTTACCAAAGTCGGTTAAGCTGTATTCGACTTTGGGAGGCATTTGTGCATAAATAATTTTTGAAACCAGTTCGTGCTGTTCCAGTTCTTTTAACTGAATATTTAAAACCCTTCTGGAGGCATCCGGAATTTTTCGCTGCAGTTCGCTTGGCCGCTGGAATCCTTCATTGATGAACCACAACAAACGGATTTTCCATTTGCCATAAAGCACTTCTCCAATTAGGTCCAGGCCACAATTTAAGTTCAAAGGGATTTTTCTTTCGTACATAAATACAAAAATAACCTAATGTTCCAAATTGCACAATAGGGGAAAAATTTATCCGTATGCAATTCGATTTTCCGTAATTGTGGGAACCAGTTATACTGTCGAAATTTGTCCTGTAAATAACAAACAAATGGAAAAAGAATTAAATTTTAATAAGGAGTTATCAGGCAAAATTGCTTTGGTAACCGGCGGTACAAAAGGTACAGGAAAAGCAATTGCAGAAAGGTTATTGAAAGCCGGTGCAACAGTTATTATTACGGCAAGAAATAAACCTGAGACGGAGAATAAGGATTTGCATTTTATTTCGGCAGATTTGAGTACTTCAAAAGGAACAGCAAAAGTAATCGAAGAAGTAAAAACAAACTTTGGAAAACTGGATATTCTGATAAATAATCTGGGAAGTTCAGAAACTCCGGGTGGTGGTTTTGAAGCTTTAAAGGATGAAGATTGGGAACGTACTTTTCAGGCCAATTTGTTTGCGCCTGTAAGGTTAGACAGAGGTTTTTTGCCTGAAATGATACAACAAAAATCAGGTGTTATTATTCATATTGCTTCAATTCAGGGAAAATTACCGCTGTATGATTCGACTTTGCCTTATGCAGCAGCAAAAGCAGGTTTAATTAATTACAGCAAAAGTTTATCGAATGAGGTTTCGCCAAAAGGAGTTCGCGTGCTTACGGTTTCTCCGGGCTGGATTATGACTACATCTGCCAACAGAATGATGGAGAGAATAGCAGAAAGTTCGAATAGTACGATCGAAGAAGCAACTCAAAGTGTGATGAATGCATTGGGCGGAATTCCTTTCGGACGTCCGGCACAACCGGAAGAAGTAGCAGAATTAATTGGTTTTCTGGTTTCGTCAAGAGCTAATTATTTAACGGGAACAGAATTTGTAATTGATGGCGGAACGATTCCGACGATTTAATAACAGGTTAAAGATTTATGTCGCTGAGTATAAAAGCAATTTTTAACTCAGCGACTTCATTATTGATTACCTTCCTCTAATACTCAAATCAAATAAAAACTTCGCGGTTTCCTGGTCAGAATCAGCGGAGAAGCCTGCTACATAAACGCCCTTTTTGCCTGATGTTGATTTAATTCCGTATACAACTGCCTCATCGCCTGGGTCCGAATCCCCTTCGTATCGATACACATGAACAATTTCAAATTTTTCAGGATTTTTTTTAATCACGTCCGAGTTTAGATTAAAATCACATGTAAATCCTTTTTCATTCAATTGATCTAAAGCTTTTGAAACAGTTGCGTAATGATACATTTTAGCCATAATAAATGAATTTAAAAATTAAGGATTTTAAAGGTAACTAATTTAAAATTAAATTGTTATGAAAACTTTATAAAAAACCGAAATTTAAATACTCGTTTCTTCCCTGATAAATCGCTACTTTTGCCGCGCAGACCGCCTTATCGTCGTCCTGATTTATCGGGAGGGAGGAAAGTCCGGACACCAAAGAGAAGCATAGCGGGTAACACCCGTCGGCGTTAGCAATAACGTCAGGACAAGTGCAACAGAAAGTATGTACAGGTAATGCTGTAGTGAAACCAGGTAAACTCTATGCGGTGAAATACCAAGTATATCAGCATTTAAGGGCTTCTCGTCCGTTGTTGAAGGGTAGGTAGCTTGAGTTCCGAAGTAATTCGGAATCTAGATAAATGATAAGGCTCTGATTTATCAGGGACAGAATCCGGCTTATAGGTCTGCATTTTTTATATATTTGTGAATACTAACTTATCTTCATGAATATACCTACTCCAAACACTGCCACAAAACCAAAGAAAAGTACTTTTAAAACAATAATTACAAATCTTACTTTTTGGGTTTTAATTGCCATTATTGCAGGTGTTTTGCTCGGACATTTTTCGCCTGAAAATGGCGTTAAAATGGAAATCATCGGGAAAACATTTGTCGATATTATCAAACTATTTATTGGTCCAATTATATTTTTGACGATTGTTTTGGGAATTTCCGGAATGGGAAATCTTAAAAAAGTGGGGCGAATTGGCGTTAAAGCTTTAGCTTACTTCGAAGTCGTTTCGACAGTTGCTTTGGCAATTGGCGTAAGTGTTGCGTATTTTTTTCAGCCCGGAAAAATTGATAAATCCGGATTGACTTTACAAGATCCTAGTAAATATACAACTCACGCCGCAGAGAATTTTTCATGGTTCCAGTTTTTCCTGTCGAATTTTACTTTGCAGGTTTTATTGGCAGCGATTGTATGCGGCATTGCATTGAATTTTTATAAAAAAAGAGAACAGACAATTTTGGTTTTAGAACGATTTTCAAAAGTCGTTTTTACCGGATTGAAATATGTTATGTATCTGGCGCCGCTTGGTGCTTTTGGCGGAATGGCGTACACGATTGGAAAGTTCGGTTTAGAAACTTTGATTCCACTTGGTAAATTAATGCTTTGCGTTTATCTGACAATGGCTTTATTTGTGTTTTTAATTTTGGGAAGTATTCTGAGATATTATAAAATTAATATTCTTTCGATTCTAAAATATATTAAAGAAGAACTTTTATTGGTTTTGGGAACATCTTCTTCAGAAGCCGCATTGCCAAGTATTATGGTAAAACTGGAACAAATGGGCTGCAGCAAATCTGTAGTAGGTTTAGTGATTCCCACAGGATATTCTTTTAATCTTGACGGAACTTCAATTTATTTATCGATGTCAGTCATATTTCTGGCGCAATTGTACGATGTTCATTTGAGTTTTTTTGAGATTTTAACCGTAATCGGAATTTTGATGATTACTTCAAAAGGTGCTGCGGGCGTGACCGGAAGCGGATTTATTGTTCTGGCTTCGACATTAACAGCTTTGCATAAAATTCCCGTAGAAGGTTTAGCTTTTTTATTGGGAGTCGATAAATTTATGAGCGAAGCAAGAGCAATTACAAACTTAATTGGAAATACAGTCGCAACAATTATAATTTCGAAAACAGAACACGATTTTACGGAGTTGAATTTAGAGCCTGTTACGGAGGAGTGATTGTTTGCGTATAGTGGAACGCGGATTATACGGATTCGCTAAAGCGAAAACGCAGATTTAAACGGATTTTTATCCTCATTTTTTGTCCTTGCGAGGAACGAAGCAATCTCATTTACAAAATCAACTTTGTGTCTAATTGTTAGTGTGGTTGCTTCGTTCCTCGCAAGGACAAACGGGACACGGTTATTTTATATTTATTAGAATTTGGAAATTTTTTAATTGAAATTTATGAAACGAATTGGAATTTTAGGACTTGGTGGTGTTGGTGGTTATTTCGGCGGACTTTTGGCGAAAGCCTATTATAAGTCAGAAGAAGTTGAAATTATTTTTATCGCTCGTGGCGAAACCAAAAAGGCAATTGTAGAAAACGGATTAAAGATCATAACTGATACTACAGAAATGATTGTTTATCCAAAAATAGTTTCGAATAATCCGGATGAAATTGGTGTTTTGGATTATTTAATTTGTGCTACAAAAACTTATGATATAAAGGAAAGTTTACTTTCCATAAAAAAATGTATTGCTCCAAAAACGGTAATTCTTCCTTTGTATAATGGCGTTGATGCGCCGGAACGTATTCAGAAAATATTTCCTGAAAATGATATTCTGCAAGGTTGTGTTTATATCATTTCGATGATTTTTTCGCCGGGAACAATCAGGAAAATAGGCTTTTATGAAAAGTTGTTTTTTGGCTCAAAAACGGCTCAAATTTCCCGATTGCATGAATTGCAAAACATTTTTGAAACCGCTAAAATAGAGAGCTATTTAGTAGAAAATATTGAAGAAACAGTTTGGGAGAAATTCATTTTTATTTCGGCACTTGCTTCTGCAACTTCCTATCTGAATCAAAATATTGGTGAAATTCTAAGCAATAAAGATTCTAAAGCACTTTATGTACAATTACTGCATGAAATTGAAGCTGTTGCAAAAGCAAAAGGATTACAATTGCCTGATGATATTGTAAAACAGACTGTTGTAAAACTCGAAAAATCGCCTAAAGAAGCGACTTCATCGATGCATAGAGATTTAACTTCCGGTAATAAAACAGAAGTTATTTCACTAACGCAATTTGTTGTAAATGAGGGTTTAAAGCATGGCGTACAAACACCTCTTTATGAAAAGATAGCAAATACTTTGGTGTAACGCTTATGATTCGTCTTTTGTAGTACGAACTAAACTGATGCCGGACATGAAAAAAACGATTCCAAGTATACCGTAAATAATTAGCGATTTAATATCTCTTGTTTCGCCAGAAGTGCCGGCAAATATAACAGCAGTATAAATTAAGCCCACTATTCCCAGAATGGTAAGCACTGCTCCAAAAAATCTTTTAAGGTTCATGATTTATGTTTTTAAGGTTTATACCAAAAGTACCTTATAACAACTTTTAAGCTGTTATACAATTGCTTATGAAACTTATATGATTTGCAGTAATTTAACTAAGATTTTTTTATTTTAAATTCTAAACCAATATTACGAACACTATCAATACTAATTTTTGGATCTGAATTAAAATATTTTCTAAGCCTGCTGATAAAAACATCCATGCTTCGACCTGAAAAATAATCATCTTTTTTCCAGACAGACATTAAAATTTGGTCCCTCTTTAATAACTGGTTATGGTTCAGATATAAATATTCAATAAGAGAAGCTTCCATTTCTGTGAGCTGCTGGACATGATTTTTATTATTTAGGGTTAATCGTTCATTATCAAAAATATAAGAACCAATTTCAATTATATTATTTCCTTCCAGACTTCTCTTTTGTTCGATTCTCTTTAGAATATTCTGCAAACGCAGAACAAGTTCGTCGACTTCAAAAGGTTTTATAATATAGTCGTCTGCACCTAGTTTTAACCCAATGATTTTGTCTTCTTTTAACTTTCTTGCCGTTAGAAAAATAAAAGGAATTTCAGGATTGATTGTAATTATTTTTTCCGCTAATGAAAATCCGTCCAATTTTGGCATCATGACGTCAAAAACACAAATATCAAAAGTTTGGTTTTTAAAATAGTCTAAAGCTATTTCTCCATTTTCTGCCCAGATTACTTCAAATTGATGCAGTTCTAAATATTGTTTTAAAATTGCAGCAAAATCAAAATCGTCTTCGGCTAAAAGTAATTTTTTCAAAATAAGGTAATTAAACTTTTAATAAAATAGTAAACTGAGTTCCTTTTCCTAAATCGCTCACAACGCTAACAGAGCCCTGATGCGCTTTTATAATCTGATCGACATAATAAAGTCCTAAACCTAAGCCTTTTGTATTATGAAGGTTTCCTTGTTCTACGCGATAAAATTTCTCAAAAAGCAGAGCCTGTTTGTTTTTCGAAATTCCAATTCCGTCATCTTCAATACTAATCGAAAATTGATTTTGAAAGTTTTTGGTTTTTACGCGAATGTTGTTCGAACCATATTTTACGGCATTTTCAAGTACATTTAAAATGGCCGTTGTTAAGTGAAATTTGTCTAAAACCAACATTGTTTTTGATGTTTGAAAATCAGTTCCAATATTGATTTTAGGATATGTAATTTTAAAATCATTGACAATAGTCAGCAAAAAATCTTCGGTTTCTATTTTTTCTTTTTGCAGTTCAATTTCATTTTCAGCCAATGAATTTGCCATAACCTGATCGATTAAATTTTGCAGGCGATTGTTTTGACGTGAAATAGTATTGACAATCGAATTGAAATTTTCATCGTTTTCACGAATGTTTTTCTGCTCTAAAATTTTGGTCGAAATACTTAAAGTTGCCAAAGGCGTTTTAAGTTCATGCGTAATATTATTGATGAAATCAGTTTTGACATCGTTTACTTTTTTCTGTTTGATTAATGCTTTTATGGCAATTACAAAAAGTGTAATAAGCGTTAAAATCGAAAGCAAAGATAAAGTGAGAATAAACATCATTCGCCTTAAAATAATCATTTCCCAATCGATTACAGAAATGTACATCGAATCTTCAGTCAATAATTTATAATCTTGATTTGCGTAAGATCCGTTTGTGGTACCAACATAATTCCGAACCAAAAAAGCATGATTTAGAGAAGCCAGATTTCCGTATAATTTGTTTTGTATAAAAGGCTTTTCAGAAAAAATAGTATCCGCTTTTGTTGTGTTTTGATACAGAATAAATTTATTCAGTACAATTGCAAAATCTATTTTAAGATTGGGTAAATCTCTTTCAAACTTACGTTGAATTTTCTCGGTTAGAATATGTCTGTATTCATTTTCAAGAATACTGTTTTTAATATCCAGTCTGGTCTTTTTTCCCTGAATATAATTTTCAGATAATTTTTTATAAAGCGCTTCTTTTTTAGATACAATTACAGAATCAATATCGCTGTAATTGTTAGATATCTGAGCGATTTCATTTTTGATTTCGGTATGAAACTGCGCCACTTTATAATCGTAAGTCGTTTTTACCAAATAGCATTGCACCGTCGATAAAACGATCAAAGCAACGACTGAAAACACGATTAATAAATTGATTCTTTGTTTCATTAGTTTTTATGGCACGCTGATAAGGCGAATTAAACGGATTTATACCAATTTCTTTTATTTTTCACGCAGATTTAAAAATGATTTTAGCAGATTAAAAATAATTTCCTTAAATCTGCTTCAATCTGCACAATCTGCGTGAGATTAACGCACGAAGATTCTAAATTCAAAAATAATGCTTTTATAGTACGAAAAATGCATTAACTCCGCATTAACCTTCAGAACACTTTTTTAGAAGCACTTTTGCAATGTTTCAATCTAAAATCAATCTAAAAAATGAAGATTTATCTGCCTTTAAAACTTTTTTTAATTTTATTATTGTTTTGTTTTTCTCTAGTTGCAAATGCACAAAATGAAACTCAAAAAGACAGTATTTCGAATAAACTGGATGAAGTTATTATCACTCAAAACAAAAAAACGTTTACCAATTCAAACGGGAATATTAAAGTTGACGTTGCTAATTCTATTTATAGTTCAATTCCGAATTCAGTCGATTTACTGGCAAAATTACCAACAGTTCAAATTAGTTCAGACAAAGAAAGTATTACAGTTGTTGGCAAAGGAAATCCGTTGATTTATATCGATAATCAAAAAGTGGGAATAAATGATTTGAACGCTTTGGCTGTCGCCGATATAAAAACGATCGAAATCATTCAAAATCCATCTTCTAAATATGAAGCAGAAGGACGTTCTGTGATTTTGATTACCAGAAAATTTAGTAAAAAAGACAGTTTTAAAACGGAAATTTCAGAAGTGGCTTCTTTCAAAAAAAACTGTAATAATTACTTAGGATTTAATTCTAATTTCAAAAAAAACAAACTGGAATTGAAAGCTAATTTTAATTACAATAGACTGAATCCCTGGGAAAGCCATAGTATTGATTATCAAATTCCAACAGCAGAAATTGTGTCAAAATATAATGTAACTGCGAGTACAAAAAGAAAGCAATATGTTTTTGGCGGTGGTTTATTTTATAAGATAAACGAGGATGATTATTTTTCGATAAATATAAATAGCAAGTTACAATCAGATACTTTCCCCATCAATACAATAACGGATAATAAGAATAAAAATGTTGAAAATAACGTTTTGACTTTTACTGATAATGATAGCAAAAAGAATTTTGTAAACTCATTTTTAAATTATCAGAAAAAAATAAAATCGATTGATGCACAAATTTATACAGGTTTGCAATATTCTAATTTTGATCAGCGATTGTTTACCGAAATAAATAATAATTATAATGAAACACAATTTGAATTGTCACAAATCAGAGATCAGAAATTTCAGGTCAATTATTTTTCAGGAAGAATTGATATGGAGAAAAAGCTTAAAAATGAAATGAAATTTGAAATTGGAGGATTATATTCTTCAGCAAATTCTAAATCAGATGTTGCTATTTTTTATACTGAAAACAATCAAAATGAATTGAGCTATTATGACTTTAAAGAAGAAAATTTGTCCGGATACACTCAATTATCCGGTAAAATTAAAAAGACTGATTTTTCACTTGGTTTTAGGGTTGAAAATTCAAATGTAATTGGAAAATTCAGAGCAGATGCATTACCATTACTGGATAAAAACTATACTAATTTTTTCCCGAAAGCGCAATTTACGTTTCCAATTGATAGCATTAAAAGCATTTCTGTAAACTATGCAAGAAGTATTTCAAGACCTAATTACTCCTCTTTAAGTCAGGGCGCGACTTATATTAATCCGTATTTTTTGTATGCAAGAAATATTAATTTAGGACCAACAATTACTGATGAAATTTCGACCACTTTTCAATATCATGATAAGTCGGTAAAATTTAGTTTTTATAAGGCTAAAGATCCTGTTTACAATAGTTTTTCTTTTGATGATCAAAATAATATCATGACTTTTAAAGATATAAATTTTGATAAAAGTTCAGGATTTACGGTTGATTTTACCTTGCCTTTCACATATAAATTTTGGACAACAACTAACTCTTTGGTATTTGTTTTAGAAAAGATTGAAGATGATACTGCTGTATTCATAGCTTCAAAACCTTATTTATATTACACTTCAAATAATGAATTTAAACTTCCAAAAGAGTATTTCCTTATTTTGAATTTTTGGGGATTAACGAAACAAAACACGGGTGTTTTTGAAACAAATCCACGATTTAGAGTCGATATGGCGATTTCAAAAACGTTTTCAAAAAAATGGAATTGTACTTTAAGCTGTAATAATGTTTTTAAAAGTACTATTGAAACAGAAAAATTCACCATCAATAATATTAATTCTAAAGCAAGATATGTGGTTGATAGTCATGAGATTTCTCTCTCTGTAAAATATTCTTTTGGAAAAATAAAAGAAACAGAATTTAAAGAGAAAAATGCTGATGAAAATTCGAATAGAATTAAATAAAAGACAATTAACCTTCGTCTTCTTCTGCTATTTTTAAAGGAGAATCATCCGGAAGTTCTTCGTCATCATCTGTAGAATTTAATTCGAAGAAACTAAAAAACGAACCGCCGTAATTTTTCTGAAAAGAGAAATTACTTAAATGTTCCATTTTGGTATATTTTGAATGTTCAATAATCATCATTCCGTCATCGTGAAGCAAATCTCTTTCGAAAACCGTTAAAACAATTTTTTCAAAAGCAGCCTGATCTAATCCGTAAGGCGGATCGGCAAAAATAATATCGTACGATGTTTTGCAGTTTTCCAGAAATTTATAAACGTCACTTTTGGTTGCCGCAATATTAAAATCATATTCTGATGCAATCTGCTTAATGAATTTTACGCATCCAAAATCGCCGTCAACAGACGTAATTGGTTCACTTCCGCGTGAAGCAAATTCAAAACTAATGTTTCCTGTTCCTGCAAATAGATCTAAAACCTTTAAGCCGTCAAAACTAAAATGATTATTTAAAACATTAAATAATGCTTCTTTACTCATATCAGTCGTAGGTCTTACAGGAAGGTTTTTAGGTGGAAAAATGCGGCGCCCTTTGTATTTTCCTGAAATGATTCTCATGATTGAAATAAGATATAATGTTTTTGATTCTGAGCAGTTGAAAAGTTATTTTTTTGCTGTAAAGTGCTTACATCCAAAAATGAAATATTACGAATGTATTTATACGCAATGGCATAATACGCGTCATTTTTTTCTATTGTGCCTAATAATTCAAGTGGAAAACTTTCAGGATTTAAACTTAATTGTTCGGCGGTAAAAAGCACATAATAAATAAAATCCGTAGGCGATTGATATTCAAACGAATTGAACAATAATAGCTTTTGATTTTGAACGATGATAATTTCAAAATGACCAACATTAAAGTTAACAATCATTTTTTTATCATCATTATTTTTTGAGCTTTCTAAAATTTTCTCAATCAAAATACTATTGGCATGTTTGTAATCAAAAGAACCAACCTGATCGATCAGGAAATTATTGATGTTTACGTACGGAATATAAACGGAATTCATTTCATAATTTGAAATATGATCGTATGTAAAAAAATCCGTTTCGAAAACCTTGGTTGTATACTGTAAATAACTTCCCAGATAATGTTCATCAAAAAGCGCTGTTGGCACAAAAGTCGAAAGATTATTAGTATGAATAACCATAATTTCGTCGTAAGTGTCCTTTAATTCAGCATATTTTTTAAAATTATCATGATATAATTCTTCTATTTTGGCTGTTTTTTGTGTAGGATCAAAATGAACTTCATTAAACGAAGTAATCGTATTATTTAAAGTGTCAAAACAACAAAAAGAAAATCCGCTCAGGGAAACCTGAATCGAAAGTTTTTTGTATTTTTTTGATGTAATATTAGTATTTTGTAAAGACATAATTTGATTTACAATTCGTTACCTGCTTTAGTGTCAAGAAAGAATTTAATTCGAACACAAACTTACAAATTAAAAATTCAATAACAATATCAATGGCAAAATTCAATATCAATGTAAGAATTTCAAATTTCAATTGAAAGTTTAATTAATACTTATAATTTTTACATTGCTATTTTCATTGCTATTGGATTTAATATTCAAATCGGCATTAATTTTTGATATTAAAATTGCCATTGATTTCTGAAATTGATATTGAATTTTGACATTGCAATTGGATTTAATATTTAAATCGGCATTAATTTTTGATATTAAAATTGTCATTGATTTTTGAAATTGATATTGAATTTTGACATTGACATTACCATTTAAAAAACCGTACTTTGTATTTCAATTATTCCCTATGAATTCATCATTGTTTTACGGCGTTTTACAAAAAAGATTTCCATTTGCACCAACGTATAAACAGGATATTTTTTTTCAAAAAATCGCCATTTTCTTAACCGATACGCATAATGATACCATTTTTGTATTAAAAGGATATGCCGGAACCGGAAAAACAACTGTGATTTCGACTATCGTTAATAATCTGGGAGATATAAATAAGAAATTTGTCTTGCTGGCACCAACCGGACGTGCTGCAAAAGTAATTGCGAATTACTCTCATACGCCTGCTTTTACAATTCATAAAAAGATATACTTTCCTAAAAAATCGGCTGGCGGAGGCGTAGCTTTTACCAAACAAATCAATAAACATAAAAATACGATTTTTATCGTCGATGAAGCTTCGATGATTTCAGACAGCAATTCTGATTCGAAATTGTATGATAACGGATCACTTTTAGATGATTTGATTTCTTATGTTTATTCCGGAACGAATTGCAAAATGATTCTTTTGGGAGATACAGCTCAGTTGCCGCCCGTAAATTTAGACATTAGTCCGGCGCTTGATATACAAACTTTGGGCGTTCATTATGATAAAGAAATTGAACATATTGAACTTGATGAAGTCATGCGTCAGGAAGAAAATTCGGGAATTTTATACAATGCGACCGAATTGCGTGAATTATTGAAAGATAGCTTTATTACGGAGTTTAAATTCAATGTAAAAAAGTTTAAAGATATTGTTCGTTTAACGGATGGTTATGATATTCAGGATGCGATAAATACGGCATACAGCAATTATAGTATTGAAGATACGGCTTTTATTGTACGTTCGAATAAAAGAGCAAATCAGTATAATGAACAAATCAGAACCCGAATTTTGTTTAAAGAAAGCGAACTTTCTGTTGGCGATTTTTTAATGGTTGTCAAGAATAATTATTTCTGGCTGAAAGAAACGGATGAAGCCGGATTTATTGCCAACGGAGATATTATTGAAGTTCTGGAAATGTTTGGAATCAAGGAATTATACGGTTTTACTTTTGCAAAAGTAAAAATTAGAATGGTCGATTATCCGGACCAGAAACCTTTTGAAACGGTTTTGCTTTTGGATACCATAAAAAGTGAATCTCCGTCGCTGACATACGAAGAATCAAATCGTTTGTATGAAGAAGTGATGAAAGATTATGAAGATGAAAGTACGAAATACAAGAAATTCCAAAAAGTAAAAGAGAACGAATATTTTAATGGGTTGCAGGTAAAATTCTCTTACGCCATTACGTGTCATAAATCGCAAGGAGGGCAGTGGAATACAGTTTTTATTGAACAGCCGTATTTACCAAACGGAATTGATCGTGATTACATCAGATGGCTTTATACAGCGATGACGCGTGCCAAAAATAAATTATATTTGATAGGATTTAAAGACGAGAGTTTCGAGGAATAGTTTTTTGCCACAGATTAAAATGATTCTCGCAGATTTTAAAATGTATATTTAGAAAATCTTTTAATCCTTTTAATCTGTGGCAAAAAGAAAAGATTTTACAATGACAACATTAAACGACTTACATTCGATTTCGTCTACGTTTTCGAATACAGATAAAATGCCGGTTTTGTTTTTAGGACACGGAAGTCCAATGAATGCAATTGAAGAAAATCAGTTTGTAGCGGGTTTTCGTAATCTGGCAAAAACATTACCGCAGCCCAATGCAATTTTGTGTATTTCGGCGCATTGGTTTACAAACGGAACCAAAGTTACTTCGATGCAAATGCCAAGAACGATTCATGATTTCGGAGGATTTCCACAAGCTTTATTTGATGTGCAATATCCTGCAAAAGGAAGTCCGGAATTAGCATTAGAAACTAGAAAAATCTTAGATCCGGTTCCCGTAGATTTAGATGAACATTGGGGTTTAGATCATGGCGCATGGAGCGTAATCAAACATTTATATCCTGAAGCCAATGTTCCGGTAATTCAGTTGAGTATTGATTACACTAAATCCGGACAATATCATTTTGAGCTAGCACAGAAATTACAATCGTTACGTCATAAAGGCGTTTTAATTATCGGAAGCGGAAATATTGTTCACAACCTTCGTTTGGTTGATTTTCGAAATTTCGATAAAGATAATTATGGTTACGATTGGGCAATTGAAGCCAGAGAAACTGTTAATAATTATTTGTTAGATGGAAATTTTCAGCCTCTTATTGATTACGAAAAAATGAGTAAAGCTGTTCAGGTTGCGATTCCAACCCCCGATCATTACTTGCCTTTATTGTACACTTTAGGTTTAAAAGAAAAATCAGAAGAACTGAGTTTGTTCAACGATAAATTATTGGCGGGTTCGTTGAGTATGACGTCAGTAAAAATAATATAAAAAATTAAATAACAATGAGGATGAGATTGCTTCGTTCCTCGCAATGACATTAAAAATGAAAATAATAGCTGTAATTCCGGCGCGATATGCATCAACACGTTTTCCTGCAAAACTAATGCAGGATTTAGAAGGTAAAACGGTAATTTTAAGAACTTACGAAGCCTCTGTAGCAACAAAATTATTTGACGATGTATTTGTTGTAACCGATTCTGACTTGATATATAATGAAATTGTTTCGAATGGCGGAAAAGCCATTATGAGCATTAAAGAACACGAATCAGGAAGTGACCGAATTGCCGAAGCTGTTGCAAATCTTGATGTTGATATTGTGGTAAATGTTCAGGGCGACGAACCTTTTACTGAAGCCGGACCTTTAGAACAGGTTTTATCGGTTTTTAAAAACGATTCAGATCGCAAAGTTGATTTGGCTTCGCTAATGCGTGAAATCACTGACGAAGACGAAATAAATAACCCGAATAATGTAAAAGTGGTTGTAGATCAGTCGCAGTTTGCGTTATATTTTTCGCGTTCAGTAATTCCATATCCAAGAGATAAAGATGTTGGCGTGCGTTATTTTCAGCACATCGGAATTTATGCTTTTAGAAAACAAGCTTTATTAGATTTTTATAGTTTACCAATGAAATCTTTAGAAGCATCTGAAAAACTGGAACAGCTTCGTTATTTAGAATTCGGAAAACGAATTAAAATGGTCGAAACTACGCATGTAGGAATTGGAATTGATACGACGGAAGATTTAGAGAAGGCGAGAGCGATATTGGCTGCGAAATAATACTGTCATTGCTTCGTTCCTCGCAATGACGTAGACAGTGTAAAAACAAAAAAGCTCCTAAACAATTGTTTAGGAGCTTTTTTTATATCTAAAACCAAACTAAGTCCTTAATATAAATTCGGAAACTTAGAAGGGTTTACCTCATGCATCATATCATAAACCTTTTCGAAAATATCTTCGGCAGAAGGTTTAGAGAAATAATCACCGTCAGTTCCGTAAGCAGCTCTGTGTGCTTTTGCAGCAAGCGTTTGTGGTTTACTGTCTAAATATTTGTAAGCATCCTGTTCTTCAATAATTTGCTGTAAAATAAAAGCAGAAGCTCCACCGGGAACATCTTCGTCGATTACTAAAAGACGGTTTGTTTTAGCGATACTTTTTACAATATCTTTATTGACATCAAATGGAAGTAAAGACTGAATGTCAATTATTTCGCAATCAATTCCTAAGTCTAATAATTCAGTAGCAGCCTGTTCTACCAATCTTAACGTAGATCCGTAAGAAACCAAAGTAATATCAGCGCCTTCTTTTAATGTTTCAACAACACCAATTGGCGTTTTGAACTCACCAAAATTCAGCGGTGTTTTTTCTTTTAAACGATAACCATTTAAACATTCAATTACCAAAGCCGGTTCATCACATTCTAAAAGTGAATTGTAAAAACCTGCCGCCTGCGTCATATTTCTAGGAACCAAAACGTGAATTCCACGAATAGCATTAATGATCATTCCCATTGGAGAACCAGAATGCCAGATACCTTCTAAACGGTGTCCGCGGGTTCTGATAATTAATGGCGCTTTTTGTTTTCCAACAGTTCTGTATTGCAACGTAGCCAAATCATCACTCATAATTTGGATGGCATATAATAAATAATCCAAATACTGAATCTCGGCAATCGGGCGTAAACCTCTCAAAGCCATTCCAATTCCCTGACCAATAATAGTCGCTTCACGAATTCCGACATCGGCAACACGAAGTTCTCCGTATTTTTCCTGCATGCCTTCTAAACCTTGGTTTACATCGCCAATGTTTCCAACATCTTCACCAAAAATCAATGTTTCAGGATATTTGGTAAACAAAGCATCAAAGTTATCGCGCAAAATCATTCGCCCGTCTAAATCAGCTTTAGCATTATCTGCATATTCAGGAAGTACTTTTTGTACTGAAAACACATTTAAATCGGATTCAGAATATAAGTTACTGCTAAATTTTCCCTGAGTAACACCAATATAATTGGTAATCCAGTTTGATAATAGCACTTTACTATTTGGAACTTCAATAAAACGCAAAATCTTTCTTGCAATAACCAGCATTTCCTTTTTTAAAGGCGATTTTATAGCGCTTAATTCTGAAATATATTTTTTTATTCTTTCCTTATGATTGATGCTGGCTTCTGCAATTTGCTCCAATAAAACCAAAAGATTTTTCTGATCCTCAATAATCGGATTGATGAAAGAATTCCAGGCCTCTTTTTTAGCTTCCAGAACTTCTTTTTTCAATTCAAAATCAATTTCAGCCAATTCTTCAGGAGATGCAATATTAATTGCAATCATCCATAAACGCATTTGGCGAATACAGTCAAAATCTCTTTCCCAAGCCAGTCTTTCTGCGTTTTTATAACGCTCGTGCGAACCTGATGTCGAGTGACCTTGTGGTTGTGTTAATTCGTTAACGTGAATTAAAACCGGAACATGTTCTTCGCGGGCAATTGCTGCAGCTCTTTCGTAAGTCGAAACAAGTTGCGCATAATCCCAGCCTTTAACCCTGAAAATTTCATACCCTTTTGAGTCTTCGTCGCGTTGGTATCCTTTTAAAATTTCAGATATATTTTCTTTTGTAGTTTGATGTTTGGCGTGAACCGAAATTCCGTATTCATCATCCCAAACGCTCATTACCATCGGAACTTGTAAAACTCCGGCAGCATTTATGGTTTCAAAAAATAAACCTTCAGATGTACTTGCGTTACCAATAGTTCCCCAGGCAACTTCGTTTCCGTTTACAGAAAATTTGTCTTTGATTTTTATTCCATCAACATTTCTGTAAATTTTTGACGCCTGAGCCAATCCCAATAATCTTGGCATTTGTCCGGCTGTTGGCGATATATCTGCGCTTGAATTTTTTTGTTGAGTTAAGTCTTTCCACGAACCGTCTTCGTTTAAACTGTGCGTTACAAAGTGTCCGCCCATTTGTCTTCCGGCAGACATTGGATCATAATCCAAATCAGTATGGCCGTATAAACCTGCAAAAAACTGTTTAGGAGTTAATTCTCCAATTGCCATCATAAAAGTCTGATCGCGATAATATCCGGAACGAAAATCTCCGTTTTTAAAAGCCTTTGCCATAGCAAGCTGCGGCACTTCTTTTCCGTCACCAAATATTCCAAACTTGGCTTTTCCTGTCAATACTTCTTTACGTCCTAAAAGACTACATTCGCGGCTGGTTACAGCAATTTTGTAGTCGCTCATTACTTCTGTTTTGAAATCTTCGAAAGTAAGTGTAGTATTGTTTTTTTCTTTAATCATAATCTCGGAATGGGTCATGTTACGCTGCAAAATTAATTAAAAAGTATCAATAATCATAATTCATTAAAGTAAATATAATTTAATTATTTATAATTAAATTGCTAAAACTACGTATATTTTTTGTGTAATATTTAAGGTTATTCTGGTTTTAATAACAATAATTTATGTTTTTGTGTAAATTTTATTGAATTAAAACCATTTTCGGGTAAAAAGAGTAACTAATGTTTTTGGAGAAAGTGTCACTACAAATCTGATTTTTTCACTGTATTTGTTTTGAGAAATCTCCCAGCCATTATTAGAATAAACCGGAAAATAGAGTTCAAAGTAATCCGGAACCAGATTTAATCTAATGCCACTATCATAAACAAAGTTTTCGCTTTTATGCTTATTTTTCATAAAACCAACATCTCCGTACGCTTCAATCCAGTTCCAAAGGGAGTAACTGGCGTTTAAGGTTGTCATCCATTTATCGGCATAACGCGGCTCTATTTTAGACTTAAAACCACCTTCGGCCATTACATATTGCTGGCTAAAAAAACCGGTACTTTCTGATCTTCCGTAAAAATTATAATCAAATAAATAATCTGTCGGCCTGTCTAAACCAAAACTAAAATAATCTGAATTTGTTGTATTGTATAAAAAACTTCCGGCATACAATCTTAAATTCAATTTGCGGTTATTGTCAAATAATCTTCGATATTCTACTTCTGCAGCCAATTTTCCAAAATCACCGGAAAATTGAACATCAGTCATAAAATTAAAATGATTTATTAATTCTGTTTTTGTATTAGAATATCTCACATTAAAAACAGAATAATTTGGTTTTGAATTATCTGTTATATGCTCACTTGCTTCGCGATTTACAATAACCTGACGTAACAAAATAAGTTGTTTTCTATTGTCTCTGAACTCTTTTTCGCGAATTCGAAACTGAACCATCGGATTTAATCTAAAATAAGTAGCATCCTCCGCATAATGAAAATAATTTTGACTAATAGAATAACGTACATTATACAGCGTACTATTTCTGTAATTCTGAGTGTATGAGAATGCAGATGAACCTGTTAAGGTTTGAGTGTTAATCGAATAAGTGGGGTTAATGTCAAAATTAAAAGGTTTATCCAGTATTGTTTTATTGTGAAAACGAATTCCGGGCATAAAACCGTCATATAAATTATACGTTAACGTTGGTATATATAAAATCTGATTGTAATAGGGATCTTCTAAATCTTTGGCAAAATTAAATTTTATCGGACGATTGGTTATAACCAGATTTTTTAATGATTTCCAATTGTTTCTCTGGTTATATTCAGGAACTTCATTATCGTAATTAATTACAATTTTATCTGCATTTTTTCGGTCAAATTTATAAACAGAATCATTGTTTTTGGGTTCAATCCATTCTTTAAAAACGATCTCTTTTTTCCTGATTCCGTAAACGGGAATCGGAGCATAAATGCCGGTTCTGTTATTGATCGAAAATTGAACACTGTCTTTTGTTCTCGAAACATTCGAAAATTTATAGTCTATAATTTCTCTCGAATCGATAATAGTTTCAAAAAACCAATCAATATTTTTAGGACTGTTTTTGGTCAATATTCTTTCAAAATCAGAACGATTTGTTTGTTCTGTTTTGTTCAGATTATAAAATTCCTGTACACTTTGAGGAACAACATTATGATCTAAATAATCATCGAGATAACTCAAACTTAAACCCGCACGATATTTACTGGCGATTTGTTCGTTGAATTTTATTAAAGTATTTTTAGGATCTCCAAGCGGCTGATCGAGATTTTTTCTCGCCATTAACATATAATAGTAGCTGTATTGCTCATTAAATGTAAGATTGGTGATATTGTAACTTTTAAAAATTTTCATATCCGAAAGCTTTCCCAGCATCTTTTGATCCGCATGATGTTCTTCCATAAATTGCATCATGGCATAAATCTGAATTCCGTCATAAACCCAATTGTCTTTTCGCGGATCCAGGCGTAAACTATTCCTTAGATAATTATTCAGATATGTTTTTAAAAAGGTAATTTCGAAGATAAAATCATCAGAAAACGGACTAATAAATGATGGTAACTGATTTAACCCATAAAAAGGATTTCGGTCATAATCTGCCTGAGAAACTGTGATTTTTTGATGCGGATATTTCCCAATAAAGTCATTCGTAAAAGTCACAACCCTGTTAATGATAATCGCTTTTTGAATCTCAGTAATTTTTTTACTTTTTAAATCCGAAAGAATTTCTAAATCTCCGTTGGTATAACTTCTAAAAGTATTTTGTTTTTCAATAAAAACGTTAAAATCAGTTCTGTTATTTCCTGAGAAAAAATAAGTACTATAAGAAGGATTCGAATTATCTTTTGAAACCGAATTCAAATCAGTTGTAATAGCATATTGATTCGGAAGTTTTATTTCAATTTTATAATCTGTACCTGCATTTGCAATATCATCCAGATTAAAATTATGGTTTGTTATAAAGGTACCATTTTCCAAACGCGCCGGACTCAAAAACCAGTTTTTTAAGCTCATTCCGCCATTTTGATCAAAACCATAGTGCGTAAATTTATCACTCGGAATTTTAGAAATATAAGTAAGATGCAATTCTATTTTTTGTCCCGGAAGTAATTTTTGCTTCAGTTTTATAACAATAAAATCCGGATTTTCAACAGTTCTTTCCCATTCAAAAGCCAGATTATCTGAATCGGTCAGATTTAGAATCGTTGTATTTCCTCTTTCATAATCTTTTGCCAAATGAAAACCTCGATAAAATTCATCCGAAAATCGTTTCGCAAGCGGCGTATTTTTATGAGAAAAAGCATTGTTCCAGTCATTCAAAACAATCGTACTTAAAGAATCATTTGAAGTATTATAAAACGTAATATCCTGTTTTATATTCAGCGTTTTAAGTTCAAGATTAACCGCAACTTCCATCTTAGATTGATGTTGTGCATATTGTTTTACCGAACTGAATAAAACGAAGACAAAAAATATAATTTTATAAAATGATTTCAAGGATAGCTTAAAATTTAAGGATATATGTAAGTTACGAGCATAAAGTAAATTTGGTTTTTTTGTAAAAATAGTATAAAAAAAGCTGTTAAAAAAACAGCTTTCAATTTTTACGATACTTAACGTGTTTTAACCATATATGTGATATAAGTTGAAAAACGAAATTCCAATAAATCCGTTTTAATCCGCGTCTTCGCTTTAGCGAATCCGTTTAATCCGCGTCAATTATTTTAGTATATCACTTTACTTATATGTCTAAAAATATTTTTAGAAATTCGGACTTAAATCGTATTTCTTATAGAATTTATCCAAAACGTCAACTACTTCATCTTCAGTATCCACTATTTTAAATAAGTTCAAATCTTCAGGACTTACCGTATGCATTTTTTCTACCAAAACCGTTTTTACCCAGTCAATCAATCCAGACCAAAATTCAACACCAACCAAAATAATTGGGAATTTTCCAATTTTCTTAGTCTGAATCAAAGTAATTGCTTCAAACATCTCGTCCAGAGTTCCAAAACCTCCCGGCATAACCACAAAACCTTGCGAATATTTTACAAACATTACTTTCCTCACAAAGAAATAATCGAAATTCAGGTTTTTATCATGGTCAATATAAGGGTTAAAATGCTGTTCAAAAGGCAATTCGATGTTTAAACCAACCGAAGTTCCGCCCCCTAAATGTGCACCTTTATTTCCGGCTTCCATAATTCCAGGTCCTCCGCCTGTAATTACGCCATAACCGGCTTTACTGATTTTATATGCAATTTTTTCGGCAAGTAAATAATATTTGTCTTCCGGTTTTGTTCTCGCCGATCCAAAAATCGAAACACACGGACCAATACGACCCATACTTTCGTAACCGTTTACAAACTCGGCCATGATTTTAAAAATCGCCCAGCTGTCATTGGTTCTAATTTCATTCCACGTTTTTTGTTTCAAACGATCCTGAATTACTTTATCCTCATCATTATCAAAATCTTCTAATCTCATTTTTGGTATATTATAATTTATATTTTTATTTTAAGTTGTGTCTCTAATTTTACTCAAATTGTCATCCCGAGCGTAGTCGAAGTGAGGAGCTTAATCCTGCTGTCTGCTATATCTTTTCCTTGCTAAAGAAGCAAGAAAAAGGATGCCTCCCGACACTTCGGGACCATCAGGGCTAGGGCAGCCGTTTTCAATTGAAACATGTTTTATAAAAAAAAGAAATTGTCTTTTAATTAATACGATTGTTCTTCAATTGATTTGGTAATGTTGCTTTTAACTTTTCCGGTATGTTCAGTAGTTTTCGATTCAATCAGCATTATTGAACATTCCTCAACCGATGAAACCCTGTGATTTACGCCTTTTTTCACAACGAATAAATCACCTTTTTTCATGATGAACGAAGATTCATTTTCAATTTCCATTAAAAGTTCACCGTCAATAATGTAAAACAATTCGTCTTCATTCTCGTGATTATGCCAGGGCACTTCCTGACCTTTTATTTTAGCTACTTTAATATATTGATCATTTACTTCATCAATTATTTTCGGCGAAAAATATTGGTCAACGCTGTTTAATTTCTCTTTTAGATTCATAGATTCATCTTAGTCTTTGTCAAAATTAAAAGCTTTGACAAAAAGGGCGTACTAAATTACTGCTTTTTTTGAGAATTGTTACAGAAGTGCGTATTTATTAATTTAAATGTAACATTTCTATAGTGGTATTTTTGATTGGATATTCATTATCAGTAGATTAAAAAATCTAATCAAAATAGAAAGAATTGTTATTGCGAAATTAATGTCTGTTGAATAAATTTTTAAGAATTAAAATCATCAATGAATTCGTCGACACAATGAAATAGTCAAAAGTTTAACCACCCTGCAATTAAGATTATTTTTTTATCCTTGAATTCCAAATTTCTGGATTTCGACTAGTATGAAATATGGCGAAAATTTCCACTAAATTAGATTCTTCATTAATTGTGTAATGAATCATAAACGGAAATTTTTTAACAAGCATACCATGAACGTCTTTATAACGAATAGTATAAATATAAGGTTCGTTTTTTAAAGAATTAATTTGAGATTTTATTTGTTTATGAAAACGTAATCCTAAATTTTGCAATTGATTATTGTACCAAATAACAATTTCTCCAAGATCATTTAAAGCATCTTGGTCTATCTTAATATTATACATTTTCAAGAATTACTGAATTGGCAAATCTGATACTTCATCCCAATCTAACATTCTTTTAGGTGAAGCTTTACTTTTCTCAATTCTGTTTAAAACTATTTTTTGATGTTCAATAGGAATTTCGATATCATCTTTCCAAATTTCATCATTAAGTTTCAATTTTTCTGAAGGAGATAATTGTTTTACAACTTTTAGTAACTCTTTAAAATCTAAATCTACTTTTAAACTTAAACTGTTCATAACGATACTTTTATAAATAGGAAAACTATTGATTCTAATAATTACCTACTAAATTAACTCTTTTTTCAAAAACTTAGCTGTATAGCTTTTTTTATTTTTCGCAACTTCTTCCGGAGTTCCCTTGGCGATCAATTGTCCGCCACCTTTTCCACCTTCGGGACCAATATCAATAATGTAATCGGCAAGTTTGATAACATCCATATTATGCTCGATTACCAAAATTGTGTTTCCTTTATCGACCAGTTTATTAATCACGTCCATCAAAACACGAATGTCTTCAAAATGCAAACCTGTTGTAGGTTCGTCCAGAATATAAAAGGTATTTCCGGTGTCTTTTTTAGACAATTCTCCAGCCAGTTTAATACGTTGTGCTTCTCCGCCGGAAAGTGTTGTACTTTGCTGACCAAGTGTAATATATCCTAAACCAACATCTTGAATTGTTTTTACTTTTCTATAAATCTTCGGAATGTTTTCAAAAAACGGAACCGCTTCATCAACCGTCATATTCAATACGTCGGAAATTGATTTTCCTTTGTATCGAATTTCTAACGTTTCTCTGTTAAAACGTTTTCCCTGACATGTTTCGCATTCTACATAAACATCCGGTAAAAAGTTCATTTCAATAGTTCTAACACCGGAACCTTCACAGGTTTCGCAGCGTCCACCTTTTACATTAAAACTAAAACGTCCGGCTTTATAACCACGAATCATACTTTCAGAAGTCATCGTAAACAAGTTCCTGATTTCGGTGAAAACCTCTGTATAAGTCGCTGGATTCGAACGCGGCGTTCTTCCAATCGGACTTTGGTCAATATCAATTACTTTGTCAATATGTTCTAAACCTTCTATTTTTTTGTACGGCTGTGGTTTTTTCACACCATTAAAATAATAGGCGTTTAAAATAGGGTAGAGCGTCTCGTTTATTAAAGTCGATTTTCCACTTCCAGAAACTCCTGTAACACAAATCAATTGTCCTAAAGGCAATTCGATTGAAACATTTTTTAAGTTGTTTCCGGTTGCCCCGCTTAATTTTAAAAACTTGCCGTTTCCTTTACGACGCTCTTTCGGAATCTCTAATTTCATTTTACCATTCAAATATTGAGCGGTAATCGTGTTCGATTTTAAAGTTTCAGCAGGAGTTCCAATACTAATAATTTCTCCTCCGTATTTTCCGGCTTTCGGACCAATATCAATTACATAATCAGCACGTTCGATCATGTCTTTATCGTGTTCAACCACAATAACCGAGTTTCCGATATCACGTAATTGTTCTAACGAATGAATTAGTTTTTCATTGTCTCTTTGGTGTAAACCAATACTTGGTTCATCCAGAATATATAAAACACCAACCAATTGCGAACCAATTTGTGTTGCCAGACGAATACGCTGTGCTTCACCGCCCGAAAGTGATTTTGAACTTCGGCTTAAAGCCAAATAATTCAAACCAACATTCATCAAAAAGTTTAAACGGTCTTTGATTTCTTTCACAACTTCTGAGGCAATTAAAAGCTGTTTGTCTGATAAATGAGAATTTAAATCCTGAAACCAGGCTGTTAAATCAGAAATATCCATATCACATAATTCAGTGATATTTTTCCCGTTAACTCTAAAAAACTGAGCTTCTTTTTTCAAACGTGAGCCTTCGCAAACCGGACAATTGACTTCGTCCATGAAATCTTTTGCCCAACGTTTTATGGTTGTCGAAGCACTTTCGTCATATTGGTTTTTGATGAAATGCGAAATCCCCTCAAAATCTATTTTATAATCGCGAGTTACGCCTAAATCTTTCGAGTTTACGGTAAATTTATCCTTTCCTCCGTGAAGAATCATGTTCATGGCTTCTTCCGGAATTTTCTCAATCGGATCTGTTATTTTAAATCCGAATTTTTCTCCAATAACTTCTAATTGCTTAAAAATCCACGATGATTTATATTCACCAAGCGGAGCAAAACCACCACTTTTAATGGATAATTTTGGATTTGGAATAATTTTTTTGATGTTGATTTCGTGAACCGTTCCTAATCCGTTACAATGCGGACAAGCACCTTTTGGGGAATTGAATGAAAATAAATTCGGTTCCGGATTTTGATACGAGATTCCGGTTGTCGGACACATTAAATTTCTACTAAAATAACGTACCTCATTAGTATCCTGATCTAAAATCATCAAGACATTTTCGCCATGATGCATAGCTGTATTGATACTTTCAGCCAATCGTTTTTGATTGTCTTCGGTATTTTCAATTAACATTCTGTCTACAACAATTTCGATGTCGTGGGTTTTGTAACGATCCAGTTTCATTCCTGAAACCAAATCCTGAACTTCGCCATTTACACGAACTTTCAAGAAACCTTGTTTGGTAATTTGTTGGAATAATTCGGCATAATGCCCTTTTCTGGCTCGAATAATCGGAGCAAGAATATTGATGCGTTTTCCGCTGAAATCCTGAATAATCAAATCTTTAATTTGTTCATCAGAATAAGAGACCATTTTTTCGCCTGTGTTGTAGCTATAAGCGTCTGCACCGCGAGCATATAAAAGTCTTAGAAAATCGTATATTTCTGTAATTGTTCCAACAGTTGAACGCGGACTTTTGCTGGTTGTTTTTTGTTCAATCGCAATTACGGGAGAAAGTCCGTCGATTTTATCTACATCCGGACGCTCCAAACCGCCAAGAAACTGTCTGGCATACGCCGAAAAAGTTTCGACATAACGACGTTGTCCTTCGGCATAAATAGTATCAAACGCCAAAGATGATTTTCCCGAACCTGACAAACCGGTAATTACAACCAGTTTTTCACGCGGAATAGAAATATCGATATTTTTTAGATTATGAACTCTTGCACCAAGAACTTCAATAGTATTGTCTTTATCTAGCATAAATTTGAGCAAAACGCAAAGTTACCACTTTGATTTGTTCTTTTAGTACTAGAGTACAAAACTTTATGTTACAATTAGTAACAAAATAACGCTAGTTTACACTAGCGTTTTCTTTTTCTGGTTGCCATATATTCTTCGATGGCTTCTTTGGTTGTATACCAGTTTCGTCCTTCTTTATAAGCGTCAATTTTTCCTGTTCTGGCGAGTAAACTAATATATTCCTGACCATAAGGTGTTCGGGGTTCACTTACGATATTTATTATAGGCTGATAATCGTAACTACTTCCCGGCATAGCGGTTAAATAAATATTTAGCGTTCGTTCCAGTGCCTGACACATCAAAAGCGTCAGTTTTTGATAATTGCCATTATTAGCCTGATTAAGTGCTTCGTAATATTTTTTCCTGTCATTTTTAAGGATAATAGCAGGAGGAAAACCGCAGCGCATTAATAACAAATTCATGCTCAAACGAACAGTTCTACCGTTTCCGTCAAAGAAAGGATGAATCCAAACCAACTTGTGATGATAAATTGTTGCCAGCTCAATATCGTTTAAACCCAACGGATTTGTATTGATAAACTCAATTAATTCATCGAGATAATCTGAAACTTTATTAGCATTTGGAGGCATAAAATTAGCTCCCGAAATTCGAACACCGCCATTTCGTATTCGTCCTGCAAAATCATCTTCAATAGAACGCAAGACCAATCCGTGAATAGAGAGGATATCAATACTTCGAATTTTATAATTATCATCAACAATTGAGTATAAATAATCAATCGCTTTATCGTGGTTATGAGTTTCAAAATGTTCCCGAAGCGATTTGCCTTTTATGGTAATTCCTTCCTGAATCACCATTTGGGTTTCACGTAAGCTCATTGTATTTCCTTCAATACTATTGGAATTGTAGGTCCATTCGAGCGATAAACTTTCGCGAATTTTATGCAAAGCAATATTGGGCAATGGTCTGCTATTTTGCAAATCAAGCCTTTTTTGGTACAATCGATCAAATGTCGATTGAAATTCTTCTCTATATGTTAAGTCTATATTCCACATTTCCCCACAAAGGTACTTCTTAATATCGGATATATCAAATTTTAACCTATCCGATATTAAGACTATTCAATTGTCATGGAACGCAATTTTGTTCTGTAAGCTTCGAGTGCGATAGATTTAGAAATAAAACCAAAATATTTTTGATCTTTTAAAACGGGAATAAATGCTGATTTCGATTTTTCGAACTTGCTCATAACCACTTCCATACTATCATAAGATGAAATAGTGGCAGGCGGTGTTTTCATGACATCTTTTATTAAGGTATATTTTACCCGATACGGATTGAAAATAATTTCGCGAATATCATTAAAATGTACAACGCCAACGAGTTCATTTTCTTTCGTAACAACAGCAAAAACAACCTGATTGGAGTGCGAGATAAGATCGACCAGTTTAGTTAGATGTTCTTCCGGATGAACGGTTAAATAATCGCATTGTATAATAGTATCAATATCTAAAGTCGAAAGTATATTGGAGTCTTTATTACTTGTAAATGCATGACCTTTTTTAGCGAGGTTTTTTACGTCAAGCGAATATTTTTCAAATCGTTTAGAAATGGCAAAACTTATAGAAGATACGATCATAAGCGGAATCATTAAGCCATAACCTCCGGTAATTTCGGCAATTAAGAAAATCGCTGTAAGTGGCGCATGAAATAATCCGCTCAAAATACCGGCCATTCCAACCATTGTAAAATTGCTTATTGGCAGTTTTGCCAAACCAATTAAAGTAATGAATTTTGCAAAGAAATACCCCAAATAAGATCCCATAAATAAGGATGGAGCAAAATTTCCTCCGTTTCCACCACTTCCAAGAGTTAATCCTGAAGCAAATACTTTTACCATCATCGTGCATCCCACAAAAAGAAGTAAAACCCATTGGTTGTTTCTAAAATCAGCAAATAGAGTATTGTCTAATAATTGTCCCGGATCACTTTCTGATAAGGTTTTGATGCTTTCATAACCTTCACCAAAAAGGGTTGGAAAAATAAAAATAAGCAAGGCTAATAAAGAAGAACCAATAAGTGCTTTTTTATAAGGACCCATTTTTAAATTAGAAAAATAATGCTCTGTTTTTTGAAAATTTCGTGCGTAATAAACCGCAATAAAACCAGTTAAAACACCCAAAAGAACATAAAATGGAATATTGTGATAATTAAAAGTTTGCTGTTGTTTGAAGGACAATAAAATGCTTTCATCTAATAAAATAGCAGAAACTAAAGCACCTGTAGCCGCAGAAATCATAATAGGAGTAAAGGCTGAAATACTAACATCAACCAATAAAACTTCGATAGCAAAAAGAACTCCGGCAATAGGAGCGTTAAAAGCAGCCGAAATTCCGGCAGCAACGCCACAGCCAATAAGCAAAGTCCTGTCTTTGTAAGCTAATTTATAACCTTGCGCATAATTGGACCCAAAAGCGGCTCCGGTAATTACAATTGGGCTTTCTAATCCGGCAGAACCTCCTAAACCTACTGTTAAGGAACTCGTTATGATTTGCGCATACATTTGTTTTTTGGGAATTATGCTTGCTTTTTTTGCAACGGCATATAAAATTTGAGAAGTACCTTTTTGAATAGAACCGTTTAATACTTTTTTGACCACAAATACGGTTAGCAAAATACCAATTATAGGCAAGATACCATTAATGAAATTTAATTTCAGGATTCCGTTTATATACGTGGCAAAAGAAAAAACGCTGTGGGCAAATGTTTTTAAAACAATTACAGCCAATGAACAAGAAATACCAACTAAGACACTGGATAAAAATATAAATTGCTTTGGTGTCAATATAGATTGAGCTAAAGCAATAATGCTTTCTAGTCTGCGAAAAAGTTTTCTTAACATTATTTGTTTAAAAAGTTAGGTAAACTACAAATTTAGCGCATAGAATTCATAAAAGTCAACTATTTCGGTTTATTTTTTGAAAAACTAAAAACCGGAAGCAGTATCGTCTCCACGAAAATCAGCGCCTCCTTCAAGGTTTTGATTTGGTAAAACCAAAATTGCATCGACTTTGCCCAATACCGGAGTTGGATTTTCGTTTATCAGATACCCTTTTGCTTTTAAAACTTCAATAGTCTTTATATCAAAGGTTTCTGGCTCAAAATTAATAAGATCGGGTAACCATTGATGATGAAAACGCGGCGCATTTACAGCTTCCTGCATACTCAGTTTATATTCGTAAACATTTAAAATCGTCTGCAAAACAGATGTTATAATAGTAGAACCTCCGGGAGTTCCGACAACCATAAAAAGTTTACCGTTTTTTTCTACAATTGTTGGTGTCATCGAACTCAGCATTCGTTTTTGAGGAACAATACTATTGGCTTCATTTCCAACCAAACCAAACATATTTGGAGATCCCGGCTTTGCACTAAAATCATCCATTTCATTATTAAGGAAGAAACCCAATTCATCACAATAATATTTAGAACCGTAACCGTCGTTTAAGGTTGTAGTTGCTGCAATGGCATTTCCAAATTTGTCGACAATTGAATAATGCGTCGTTTCGGTACTTTCGCTGTACGTTATTTTTCCTTCTTTTATTTCAGATGATAAACTGGCTTTGTCAACATTAAAAGTCGACATTCTGTCTTTTAAATAAGCATCGGAAAGTAATGCTTTTGTCGGAATTTTTACAAAATCAGGATCTCCCAAAAATTGACTTCTGTCGGCGTAAGCCCTTCTTTCTGCTTCAACAATTACCTGAATTGCTTCCGGAGAATTATGACCCATTTTTGCCAAATCATAAGTAGCAATCATTTTCAGGATTTGTGCCAGACAAATTCCCCCGCTGCTTGGCGGCGACATTGAGGTAATTTTTAAATCCTTATAAGTAAACTGAAGTGGTTTTCTCCATTTTGCTTCGTATTTGGCTAAATCTTCAAGCGTAAGAATGCCGCCTTTTTTCTGTAGATAATCAACCAGAATTTCAGCAGTTTGACCTTTATAAAATTCATCTCGTCCGTTTTTTGAAATTCGTTTTAAAGTATTGGCCAGAGCCGAATATTTAATAGTATCTTTTTCTTTAAAATGAGTTGCCAAAAGAGTCGTAGAACCGTTTACTTTTACAATCGATTCCCGATAATTATCCATGCTTTTTTCTTGTTTTTCAGTAACAATAACGCCTCTTTCGGCAAGAGCAATTACAGGTTTTAAAATTTCAGACATTGGCAGAGAACCAAACTTTTTATGCACGGCAAAAACACCTGCAATAGTTCCCGGAACGCCAATTGCCAAAGCAGTTTCAGTACTTTTTCCTTTTATAACGTTTCCGTCTTTATCCAGAAACATGTCTTTTGATGCTGCCAAAGGCGCTTTTTCGCGATAATCTAAAGATCCAACTTCGCCGTTTGCTTTTCTGTAAACCATAAATCCGCCGCCGCCAATGTTTCCTGCAAAAGGAAATGAAACCGCCAAAGCCAATTCGGTTCCAATCATGGCATCAAAAGCGTTTCCGCCATTTTTCATGATTTCAACACCAATTTTAGAAGCTTCTTCGCGAGCAGAAACCACCATTGCTTTTGAAGTGACTAATCCGGTTGGTTTTGAAGTTTCCTGCGTGGCGCAGCTAATATAAATAAGGCTCAATAAAAGCGTAATTTTCTTCATAAAGATTGTAATTTTTGATGTGCATTGAGCCTGATATCTTCAAAGAATAAAGTGAATTCCTGTTCAAATTCATCGTAAAATTCTTTTAATTCTTCACTGGCAAACTGCATTTTCGACATATTCTTAGATCGTCGGTCCATTTGAGTTAAAATCTGATGAATTCCTTCGACAGTCCGATAACTTAAAAGCCAGTTTCGCTCAATCATATAAGGCATTAAACCCTGTGTTTTTTCTGTTAGAATATCATAATTATCGTGCAATGAACTGTAAAATCTATCGATAAAGGTTTCGAGTTTTTCATCTGAATAATTAGACCAGTTTTTAGCTAAAAAATGATCGTAAACAATGTCTACAATCACTCCTGAATAATGATGGTATTTTTCGTGTAACCGTTTGGTACTTTGCCTGAAAACATCATGCGAATCGGTGTAAGTATCAATAAAACGATGCAAAATAATTCCTCTTTGAACATCGTCAGGAAAATGTTCAAACTGTTTTCCACGGATGCCATCGGCCATAAAATTGCCAATTTTTATTAAATCGTTATCGCCTGAAAGATATATGTGGGCTAGGAAGTTCATTTTTTTGAGTTGCTAAGGTTCTGAGAGACTAAGTTTCTAAGTTCTCTCTATTGTAAATGTATAAAATCTTTTTTAAATGGTTTTTATAATAGGACTTCTCAATATAAACTTAACATTTCAGCTTATTTTAAAAAATCTCAGTAACTTAGAACCTTAGCCACTTAACAACTTTTTTTAAATTCTTAGCCACTTAGCATCTTAGAAACTTACTAACTTTTCTATATTTGTAACTGGTAACCATAACTCAAAAAAATGACTTTAATAAAATCAATATCAGGTATACGTGGCACTATTGGAGGAAAAGTAGGTGATAACCTGACTCCTGTTGATGCGGTAAAATTTGCATCGGCTTACGGAACCTTTTTGAAAAACAATACTTCAAAAGAAAAATTAACGGTTGTAATTGGCCGTGATGCCCGAATTTCAGGACCAATGATTCACAATCTTGTGGTAAATACTTTAATAGGTTTGGGAATTAATGTAATTGATCTTGGACTTTCAACTACGCCAACTGTTGAAGTTGCCGTGCCTTTGGAAAAAGCGGATGGCGGAATTATTTTGACGGCTTCGCACAATCCAAAACAATGGAATGCTTTGAAATTACTGAATGAAAAAGGGGAATTTTTAAGCGGCGCTGAAGGTGCAAAAATTCTTGAAATTGCTGATGCTGAGGCTTTCGATTTCTCGGATGTGGATAGTTTAGGCGAGATTACGTTGAATGATGCGTATATGGATATTCATATTGACGAGGTTTTAAATTTGCCTTTAGTTGATGTTGAAGCTGTAAAAGCGGCAAAATTTAAGGTTGTTGTTGATGGTGTAAATTCTTCTGGCGGAATTATTATTCCGAGATTACTGGAATTAATGGGGGTTGAAGTGGTGAAATTATATTGTGAACCAAACGGACATTTTCCTCATAATCCGGAACCTTTAAAGGAACATTTAACGGATATTTCAGAATTGGTTGTAAAAGAAAAGGCAGATTTAGGTGTTGTTGTTGATCCTGATGTGGATCGTTTGGCTTTTATCTGCGAAGACGGTGAAATGTTTGGTGAAGAATATACTTTGGTCGCTTGCGCTGATTATGTTTTGAGTAAAACTCTGGGAAATACAGTTTCGAATATGTCATCTTCACGTGCATTGCGCGATGTAACTGTTGGTCATAAAGGAAATTACGAAGCCAGCGCAGTAGGCGAGGTAAATGTTGTGGAATTAATGAAAAAAAATAATGCTATTATTGGCGGTGAAGGTAACGGGGGAATTATTTATCCTGAGCTTCATTACGGTCGTGACAGCTTGGTTGGCGTTGCATTGTTTTTGACGCATTTGGCTAATAAAAAGATCTCAGTTTCGGCATTGCGTGCTTCATATCCTGAATATTATATGAGCAAAAATAAAATTGAATTAACGCCGCAAATTGATGTTGATGCAATTTTAGTTGCGATGACTGAAAAATATAAAAACGAAGATATTTCGACAATTGACGGTGTAAAAATTGATTTTGCTACAGAATGGGTTCATTTAAGAAAATCAAATACAGAACCTATTATTCGTATTTATACCGAAGCTCCGTCTCAGGAAAAAGCAGATGTTTTGGCACTTCGAATTATAGATGAAATAAAAGCAATTGCCGGAATTTAATTTTTGACAATTCTATAAAAAAAATACCTCTTTCAAAATCAATGAAAGAGGTATTTTTTTTATTAAATGCAAGAGTTGAAAATTTGCAATTTGTGCGGTTAAGCACCAAATTTTGGTAGTTATTAATTAGGTTGAAAATTCGTTAACGTGCCGTAGGTACGCAACAAAATGATAACTATTGCGTACCTACGGCACGCTAAATTTATTCCACTTCTTGTTTTCTACCAATATTTGTGCCTAACGGCACATTTAACTTTTGATTCGCTTATTAATCAGAATCTTACTCTTTGATAATTTTCAATGATTTTTTAATTGAACCGTAAGTTGCGGTTACAATATAAATTCCTGTCGAAAGTTTATCTCCAATTTTTATATCTTCATTTGTGAAATATTCATCAGAAGAAAAACAAATACTTCCTTTCATGTCTACTATTTTTAAAGACAAAGGTTCTGTAAGATCTGATTTAATATGAAGTGTCGATTGTGTTTTAATTGGATTTGGATAAACCGTAAAAGAATCTTTTTCAGAAACCGGATCATTTACACCTAAATTAGTAACGGCAACATCTATATAATTAAAATTCATATCGTTTGATTTGAATTTAATTTTCAGATAAACTTCTCCTTTTGGTAACACAACTCCGTTTACGATTTTATCTGCATACGTTTGCATTGCGCCTGTAGCGGGGAAAGTTTCATCTGTTTTTACCGCAATATCATTTACAAAAATGTCAAATTTTCCGGCAATGGTTGCAGCCGCTACTCTAAAAGTAAGTTTATAGGTTCCGGCATCGACAACATTGATCATAAATTCGTTCCAGTCGCCTTCATTTATTGCGCTAACATTCTGAACTGTTCCGCCATCTGTTGTGTTTTGCAATGTTGTTCCTTTTCGGCGATAATGTTTATTGGCAGTAATTCGTCCCGGAACATTCATTTTTTTGGTAGTGTAAGGCACATTTATATATTCCGTTCCAATAGGTCTTAAAGCACTGGTTTTTAACTCTAATAATGGTCCTTCGGCCATGTCAGGCCATTTTGCAGGATCGACTCTTCCGGTAAACCATGAATAACGATAGATATCCGGATCGTTTTCAAAACTGGTTAAGATCTCTTTCATGAATGTCGTTTTTTCGGCGGCAGTCTGAATGACTCTATTGGCAAATTCGGTTACCCAAACAGGACGATTGTATTTTTTTAAAAGTCCTGTAACGCCAATAACAGATCCTGATGAACTATCATAAGTATGAAAAGCTATGTAATCGACTTTGCAGTTTGGACATAGCAGAAAAAATTGATCGTGCCAGGCAACTGGGCTTGTGTAACCGCCATAATTATTGGAACCGTTAAAAGCCGGCGCGGCACTTACGATTTCGAGATTTTTTGCAGCAGCAACTTTTTCGACATTTGCCCATGCATTTACTGCTTCTTGCGGCGTTAATCTGGATCCGTCGTTAAAATTGGGTTCATTAAAAGCCAATAAATATTTGGCTCCGGGTTTTATTCTGTTAATAAAAGCCTGAACATCAGCATCATTTATTTTTCCCCATGCCATGGGTACATATTCTACACCAATAGATTCGTAGTTTGCATTAGTGTCGTTTTCTGGAGAAGATCCCCAGTTATACCACCAGGAAACTCCGGGTTTTAATAGTAATAAATCAGATGTAGAATGGTCTCCGTATGCAATTCCGCGTTTTGGGCTTTGTGCGAATGTTGCTAATGAGAAACATACAATTAAAGATAGGTTTTTGATCATAATAGATAATAAGATTTGGGTTAATTTTATCTATTTCAAATGTATGTTTTTTTAGTAAAAATCGTATCAAAAAAAAGATATACAAAAACACATCAATCAGTTTTCATTTTTTTATGATTTGCACTAAAACCCAAAAATCCAAAAAACATGTATTGTTTTTTGGATTTTTTTGAAGATTATTTTTCAACTTTATGTTTCCATCTTTTATGTGTCCATAAATAATATTCCGGAACTTCATAAATTTGTTTTTCGACTTCTCTTAAATATCGTTCTGTAATTTCAAAATTTTCATAATCATTAGGATTATCAGCAATAGTTAGAAAAGTGGCTTCATAATAGCCTCTTGCAACTTTTTTTACTTTTACCATTATCACGCTTAAATCGTATTTTTTTGCCAGCATTTCGGCTCCGGTGTGCACAGGAACTTCAATACCCATAAATTTCATTGAATGAAAAATCCTGTCCAGTTTTGGAGACTGATCACTTGCTAATCCGTAAAGGCTTAATTTTCCTTCACGCTGATTTTGAGCCATAGTTGGAATGGCTTTTCTGGTTTCAATTAATTCTGTATTATATTTTGAACGAATTTTACGAATTAATTTATCAAAATAACGATTGGCAATTTTCTTGTATATTGCAATTCCCTGAAAACCAAGTTTTGGATTAATTGTCAGAAGCCATTCGTAACTGGCGTAGTGTGAAGCAACGAGAATAACACTTTTGCCTTTTCTTGCATAATCCTGTATGAGTTCAATATTAGTGACTTGAAATCTCCTTTCCATTTCTTCAGGCGAAATACTCATCGTTTTAATCGTTTCTAAAAACATATCGCACATGTGCTGATAGAATTTCTTTTCGATTTCTTTTCGTTCGGCATTATTTAAATGTGGTAAAGTCATTGCTAAGTTTTCGCGAACAACTTTCTTACGATAACCAACAACATGATATATAATGAAATATACGCAATCAGAAAACAAGTAAAATATTCGAAAAGGTAATATAGAGATAAGCCATAAAAAAGGGTAGGCCAATATATAAACGAGAAATTGCATGTAAATTTTTTTACAAATATAAAATAAAAATGAATAAAGACGGATATTTTGGACTGACGCTAACATATGTTTAAGAATGACTATATTTACATTTCACATTAAATATTTTTTATGAATACCATTTTAATTGGGATTATAGTCGCCAATGTATTGATTAGCTACAAAGGTTTTAATGATCTTGCTTTTTTTAGAAAACACGAATTTCATGTAGGAAGTATTCGTTCCGGGGAACAAATCAGAATGCTTTCATCCGGTTTTTTACATGCAGATATGATGCATTTACTTTTTAATATGCTTACGCTTTGGTTTTTTGCTCCGGTTGTTTTAGGCTGGTTGGGTAACTTTTCGTTTGTGCTGGTTTATTTTGGAAGTTTAATTTTTGGAAGTCTGCTAACAATGGTTTTTCATAAAAACGATTACAGTTACAGAGCCGTTGGTGCTTCGGGCGCAGTAACAGGTGTTTTATATTCGGCAATACTTTTACAGCCGGATATGATGTTAGGGGTATTCTTCGTGATTCCCGTTCCTGCTTATCTTTTCGGAATTTTATATTTATTATATTCAATTTACGGAATGCGCGCCAAAAATGATAACATTGGTCATACAGCGCACTTTGGAGGTGCTATAGGCGGTTATTTGATAACTTTAATTAAAGAACCTTCCTTAATTGCAGATCATACTTTAATGGTAATCCTGTTGGCGATTCCTATTTTAATACTTTTTGTATTAGCAAAATTGGGAAAAATATAATGTGGCACAAATTTTGAAATGCCATTATTGAATAATTAAAATTTAACAAAAATGAAAAAACTAGTATTATTTTTAACAATCATGTTTATGACTATGTCTTACGGCCAGGAAACCAAACAAATTCCACAAATCAATGTAAATGGAGAAGGAAAAGTAAAAGTAGCACCTGATCAGGTTTGTATTTCAGCAACAGTTGAAACAAAAGGGAATAATGCTAAAGACGTCAAAAAGCAAAATGACGAAAAAATTGATGCTGTTTTGAAATTCATCAAAAAAATGAATATTCCAACAGCAGATTTTAAAACCAAACAAGTTGCGCTAAATCCGCAATATGATTACGAAAAAAAGAAAACAAGTTACAACGCTACGCAAACAGTAGAAATTGTTTTAAAAGATTTAACTAAATACGATGAATTGATGGAAGGTTTGGTTCAACAGGGAATTAACCGTTTGGACAAAGTTTCTTTTGAATCTTCAAAAATAGTTCAGCTACAATCAGAAGCTCGTAAATTAGCGATGAAAGATGCGAAAGCAAAAGCAGAAGATTACGTTTCTGTTTTAGGACAAAAAGTAGGTAAAGCTTTTGTTATTTCTGATAATTCACAAATTTATCACCCGCAACCAATGTATGCAGCTATGAAATCGATGGCTATGGATAGCAACGGTGGTGCAGAAAATGAAACTTTAGCAGTTGGTGAAATCGAAGTTACAGCAAATGTAAGTGTAAGTTTTGTTCTAGAATAAATCATAAATAAAGAATTCTAAATCTTAAATTCCAAATTCCAATTTAAAAATTGGGGTTTGGAATTTTTTTTATTGAACGTTTTCTATAAAAGAACTCTAGATTGAATTTTGACAAAAGATATTCGAATTAGAATTTTTGGTAAATAATAAGTTAATCTTAATTTTTATATTCAAGAATCATTAAAAATCACGCAAAAAAGTATATCATAAATTTTTCAAAAGCTTTTGCTTTCTTACATATGTAAATTTAATGTTAAACATAAGCTTTTGAGTTTTTGTTTAAACGTATCTGTTTTTAGACGAATTTACGCTTCTTTAACTTGAGAAACAGTAGTTAATTTAAAGTCTCAATGAGTTCAGTTTCCTTTTTTGTCTTTCATAATAAATTGATTTCTGTCGACCTATTTTTAGATAAATGACACCATAAGAATCTTTATTAGTTTGTAATTTAATTTATAAGTTTTTGATTAATAATTACTTAAGTTGATCCATAACAATGCATTCATTTTATATCTAATTCCTTAATATAGTGCAAACATTAAATAAGAAATAATGTACTAATATTGGTTAAAATTTTATGAAAAATAAGAAAAACATAGAACAAACCATATGAAAAGACAGGTACTATCTAAAATTTTGGCACTACTTAGTGTTAGCTTAGCTTTCTCACAAAATGCACCGAAAGTGATGCCTCCTTCACCAAATGCAGCTGCATTAGCACAATACGCAAATGTGCCAACAAATAATTATACTGGGGTTCCTGATATATCGGTACCCTTATATAATATAAAATCAGGAGAAATAGAATTACCGATTTCAGTAAGTTACCACGCTTCAGGGATAAGAGTTTCTCAAGAAGCGAGTAATGTTGGTCTTGGCTGGGCATTAAATGCAGGTGGTGTTATAACCAGATCTATAAATGGTTTAGACGATTTAAAACCTTTTACTGGATATACCACAGTTAGCGATTTGCCTTCTACAAGTACTGATGTAGTTATTTTTGGGAATAATTGCGAATATTGTAATTCTTACAGAGAAATTGATGAAGGGGCAAGGGATGGAAAACCAGATATAATGTATTATAATTTTTTAGGAGAATCAGGAAAAATGATTTTCGATAAAAGGCAAGGAAGTTCTCCTAAGATTAAAGGAATACCTCTAAAACAAACCAATACCACATTTGTTTATGACACAGATAAAATGGAGTGGGAAGTAACCGATGGTAATGGCTGGAAATATTATTTTAATGTAAAAGAAGTGTCGCGTAGCTACAGTGGTACTGATAGCGGTGCGGTTCCATATTATCTGGTAGATGATGTGCTACGTGAAGATAGATTTTCCAGACTGGATCCCAATGTTAATTTCGATGAATATATATCAGCATGGTATATTAATAAAATAATAACACCAAAAGGAGATGCACTAACTTTTGAATATGATGACGCGATCGGGCGCCGAAGTATCAGTCAGTTAAGTTTTTATGAACAGGAAAGTTATTTTGGAGATCCTCTTTTTAAATCTTCAGAATATTATAATTTATGGTATGGAACTTTTAATGAAAAAAAATATAATATAGCTGTTAGTATGTCATCAGCTAGTGATATCAATTTGACAAAAATAAAATTTAAAAATGGTTATATTGATTTTACTTCAAACGACAGGGAAGATCAGCGCCAGAATAATCACTTTGGAAATATAGCTCCAAAATCTCAAAAACTAAATTCTTTTGAGGTATTTAATTTAAATGGAGAATCTGTTAAGAAAGTGGCGTTTGACTATTCTTATTTTAACGGAAATGTAACAGGAAAAAATAAAGAAAATTATTGGAGGCTGAAATTAAATAGCGTTCAGGAATCATTTTATGATAAGGTATCCAATACTTATAAAAAAAATCCTCCCTATACATTTACTTATAATTCGATTATACTTCCTGCTAAAACATCTACTTCGACAGATCACTGGGGATATTATAATGGATTTGATAATGATCATCTCCAATATTATAGAGACGTAAGCTCATCTTTATACAGATACAACTCGTCAGATTATGATTACATACGAAATCCTGTTGTAATACGAGAAGATAATGCACCTGAATATAAAATAAGCCATACCAGTTTTTTACCTTTTCAAATGGAGTGTGGTCCGGCATCAAGTTCTACCTGGTATCCTTTTCTAAATGGTGCTTACAGAGAACCCAATGAAACTAACGCGCAAGCAGGGATTTTAACCAAAATTAATTACCCTACAGGAGGCGCTGCAACGTTTACTTATGAATCAAACAAATATGATCCTAATGGTGATCAGGATGTTTTGAATTATAATTACCAACAATATGCAATATGGCATGATGGCGATTCAGTAGATGATGAATCAAGAGGATTTTATTTAAATGACTATACCATTGTAAAAATTAATTGCAACATTACAAATAATTCAGGTACCTCAAGTACATTGGCAAATATTAAAGCTTTACTAGAAACCTCTGCCGGTGAAACTATACTGCGTTTTAGCCCAGGCGTAAATAATTTTAGTTCAAACGTTCAGTTGATTTTACCTCCCGGATTTTATAATATTAGAGCCAATACTAAAGCTTATACAGGCTATGCAACAATTTCTATGCGTGTTAGTTTTACGCAAGGACTTAGATCAGACGGAATAATTGGAGGCGGTTTAAGAATCTTGAAACAGGAAAGTTTAGATACTGACAGCACCGTTAAACTGAGCAGAGTTTATGATTATAACTATAAAGGAACGACTTGGACTTCAGGAGTTCCTATGAGTGATATTCAGCATTTTTATATAGATTCAGGAACAAAGCAATACTATAGTCCGGAAGGTTATTCAGGTTATGATTTTACGAAAGTTGTTGTGCGTTCTACAGAAAATTGTACACCTTTAAGTTCTTCAGCTCAGGGAAATTATATTGGATACACAAATGTATCAGTGTCAGATCAGGATTCGTCAGGAAATACGTTGGGAAAATCTGTTTATTATTATTCCAATAATCCTGATGTAGAAGGTTTTACTAATATTCCTGGGATGCCCCTAATAACGCATATGAATAATGGTGATTTAATAAAAGAGGAACAATATAATGCCAAAGGTGATATCGTAAAAATCACAGAAAACAATTATATGCAAGATAATCTTTCATCAAAAATTATTAAGGGGATTTCTACAAGAACTGTTTTAAAAGATCGGTCTAGTTCTGATCCAAAACAGGGTATTTTTATTAATTATTATAGATTTTATTGTGAATGGTGGCATCCTGAGAGTACTACAGAAACGATTTTTGATGTAAATGGAAAAGATCCTATTACGACAAAAACTACATACGATTATGAAAATCCTCAGCATAAAAATTTAACTAAAACCACTACCACTAATAGTAAAGGGAAAGTAATAATAGCTAAAAATAAATATCCACAAGATTTAATAGCCGGTATAGATGAAACCCCTGCAGCTACTATCTCGAGTATGATTGCAGCGAATGTTGTTAATCCCGTGATACAATCAGAAAATACTATTGATGGAAACTTAGTACAAGGAACTATTAATAATTTCAATAGTAGCTCTTATCTGGATGAAAATAATGTTTCCAAAAATATGTTTTTACCTAAAAATGTTAAAACTATAAAAGGTGGGGCAACAAGTTATGACAAAAAGATAGATTTTACAGGTTATGGAAAATACGGAAACCTTGCTGAGTATAAGCAAACCGATGGTGCCACAACTGTTTTTCTGTGGGGATACAAAGAAGAATATCCTGTTGCTAAAATAGAAAATGCCTCTCTGGCATCTGTTGTGGCTATTTTGACACCAACAGAGCTATCCAATATTAAGGATGGGACATACAATCAAGCCACAATGATTACTGTATTAAACAAAATCAGAGCAGCATTGACCAATGCCATGGTTACTACATATACCTACAAGCCACTTGCAGGAGTAAGTACTATAACTGATCCTAAAGGATTAATTACCTATTACGAATATGACAGTAATAATAGACTGGCAGTTATAAAGGATCAGAATCTAAATATTATTGAAACATATTGTTATAATTATCAAGGGCAATCTGTAGATTGTATTACCGTTAATCAAATACCTACAGCATTAACAGGATTGTCTCTTTCAAGTGCCACGTCAACAACTTTAAACTTCACATGGAATGCTGTTTCTGGTGCAACAGGTTACAAAATATATAAGAATGGAGTATATGTTAGTTCATCGGCTACAACATCCGGTTCATTATCCGGTCTGGTAGGCGGAACCTCTTATAATGTGCAGGTTCTTGCTTATAATAGTACTGGCGAAGGAGCATTATGTCCCGTTGTAGCGATGAAAACTATTGCCTTAGTAAACGCTTGCAGTATAGAATTTTCAAGCTATAATGGTTCATCCGAATCCTGTGCTTTTTATAAAAATGGCGTTCCATATTTAACTATGACAAGTACTGGATATTCAACAGGCACTCTCACGGAAGGAGATACTTTTTATGCCACTATTACAGCAAGTCAGGATACTTACGATAAATATTTAAAAGTGACCAGTTCTGTAAGAGGGGTACTATTTAACGGTTATGCTAATAGTGGAAGTGGAAATGTACTAAGTTCAGGAACATTTACAAAAATAGGTTCTGAGGTAATCTCAGTAACTTGTAATACTGTATTCAGAGATTAGTAATAATTAAATAAACGATCATAATGAAAAGATATCTATATATATTATTACTATTTCCAATGATAATTATTGGACAGACAGGTAATTTCATAAAAAGCAATATTTATAAACAAGCTAGTTCGTCTACTATTGCAAACCCAACTCCTGTTCAGGTAGGTCAAAATATCACTTATTTTGACGGACTTGGAAGGCCTGTACAAAAAATCGCTAATGCGCAATCGCCACTAGGTAAAGATATTATTGTACCTATAGAATATGATGACTTTGGACGCCAAAAGAAGGAATATTTGCCTTATACTTCCTCTCAAAGCAATATGAACAGAATAGACAATAGTATTGTTATACCAGCAATTGCCAGCCAATACCAAACATTTTATAAAGATGGCAATCCCTATTCTGAAAAAGATTTAGAAGTTTCACCGCTTAACAGAGTGCTGAAGCAAGGAGCACCGGGAGAGGATTGGAAACTTGGCAATGGTCATGAAATAAAGCTAGATTATCAAACCAATAGTTATGCAGATCAGGTAAGACGTTTTGGTGTTTCTTTTATTTCAGGCAATACAGAGAATCCCTATTTGGAAGACCAAGGTGTTTATGCCCCATCTCAATTATATAAAACGATTACGAAAGACGAAAATTGGATGGCTAGTCAAACTGATGTTAATGATCATACCACGCAAGAATTTAAAGACAAAGAGGGACGTATGATTTTGAAACGTAATTTTGATGCAGAAAAATGGCACGATACCTATTATGTATATGACGATTATGGGAATTTGACTTATGTACTTCCTCCTAAAGTTTTTACATACAGTAATTTAGGGCAGGTGTTTCAAAAACAAGAGATTTTTCTGGATAGTTATAACGATGGAGCATCCTTTCTTGTAGATAACGGCTACTATAGTGAAATTTCGATGTATGAATCGAAAGGAAAATTAGAGTGTTATTTTTACGGAGAAAATTTTCAAAATGAGCCCGTAAAAAGCGGTAAAATTGCACACTTAAATTTTAGTCCCGATTTACCTAATATGACTTTAGGAGATATTATAATGTACAATAGTTCAGGATACCCAATTGTAGCAGGAACTGCTTATATTTTGAATGGAGATTTGTGTTTTTCCCCAACAGGTCTTTTGGTGTCCTCACATCAAAGAGGCGATTTTACTACCCAGTTTTCTATAAATCTTGACAATTGGCAGAGTAAATTTACTATCCCTTCGTTAGACAGAAGTACTTTTAATGATTTAATTTATCAATATAAGTATGATAAACGAAATAGGCTTATAGAAAAGAAATTACCAGGAAAAGAATGGGAGTATATTGTCTACGATAAACTAGACAGACCGATCTTAACTCAGGATGCCAATTTAAAAACTTCCAATAAATGGCTGTTTACCAAATATGATGCATTTGACAGACCTGTTTACACTGGTGAATATATAAATACACTAAAAACAACACGTGCAGAAATACAGCTCTTAGCAGATGTTGGAGGCAGCAGCTTGTCAGAAATAAAAACAGCGATGAACACCCTTAATGGAACTACTATCTATTATAGCAATTTTGCTTTTCCAAACACAAGCGACATTAATGTGTTAACGATTAATTATTATGATGATTATAACTTTGATTTAAACGGTGGCGTTTCGACAACATCTTATGGTGTTACACCAATTACTAATTCCAAAGGCATGAATACAGGAAGTAAAATTCGTATTTTGGAAACTGCTAACTGGATAACCAATACATATTATTATGATGCTAAAGGAAAACCTATTTACAACTACACAAAAAATGATTACCTGTCTACAACCACTACAGTAAAAAACCAATTCGATTTTGTGGGCAAAATATTGGGAAGTACTACTACACACCTCAGAAACGGCGTGAATACCTTTATAGCAGACACCTTTACTTACGATCAGGCAGGCAGGATGTTAAAACAAACTCAAGCCATAAATGCTGCCAGCATTCCGGAAATTATTGTGGCTAATAATTATAATGAATTTGGGCAATTAACCAATAAAAAAGTTGGAGGAAAAAACAATGAAGGATTGCAAAATGTAGATTTTACCTATAATATTCGCGGATGGCTTACTGGTATTAACAACCCTAATACTATGGCTCAGAATCCGGTGATTTGTTTGGTTATGCATTGAATTACAATACGATAGTAAATCCATCAGTTTCTCCATATTTTTATAATAAACCATTATACAATGGTAATATAAGCAGTAGTTCCTGGAAGTCAAACAACCTTACGCCTTCAGCCTTAAAGCAATACAATTATACTTATGATGCACTGAATAGATTTACAAAAGCTCTTTATTATGAGAATAATTTATCCAATAATAAATTTGATGAAATTGTTAATGAGTATGATCGAAATGGAAATATTATGTATTTAACTCGTCAGACACCTACTCCGAATGTCGGAAATGGTTCCACTTCAATGGATGCTTTGAGCTATACTTACAATAACGGTAATCGCTTAAAAAAAGTAGATGATGGTTTTAAAAATAGCGCCTATGGTGCCGAAGGCTTTAAAGATGGTACTAATACTGATGATGATTACATTTATGATGCCAATGGGAATATGATTCTTGATAAAAACAAAGATATAACTTCTGTTACCTACAATCATCTCAACTTGCCTGTCAAAGTCACATTTGGCAGCGGAACTATTGATTACAAGTATGATGCAACTGGTGCAAAACAGCGTAAAATAGTAAGTACAGGAATAACAACAGATTACGCAGGCGGATTTCAGTATGAAAACAATGTATTAAAACTTTTTCCGCAACCTGAAGGTTTTGTGGAATATAATTCCGGGATTTTTCGTTATATTTATCAATACAAAGATCATTTAGGAAACGTTCGATTGAGTTATTGTGATTCAAATAACGATGGAATGATTGTCTATTCTGAAAACATGGAAGAAAATAATTATTATCCTTTCGGGTTAAAACATAAGGATAACGGTATAGTTAATTCAACTCGCACTGCCTTAAAGTATAAATACAATGGAAAAGAACTTCAAGACGAGCTAAGTTTTAATGTATATGATTATGGCGCACGTAACTATGATCCAGCTTTAGGAAGATGGATGAACATTGATCCTAAGGCAGAAAAAATGAGAAGACATAGTCCTTATAATTATGCATTTAATAACCCTGTCTATTTTATTGACCCTGACGGGATGGCGCCTGATGATTGGAGAATAAATTATATAGATAAACAAGGAAAAAGTAAAGAGTTTATTTTTAATGGTGGTGCAACAGTTTTACCAGATAATCAATTTGTGAGAGACTTTGTAGATGCATATAATTACAATGTTAATAATGGTGGTGGTAAGGCGATGCAGGCAATTGCAGAAAATCCTAATATTACGGTTGATGTTCAGGAAGGAGTATTTAGTAAACAAGAAAATTCAGAACAATCGAATTATAATGTAGTTACCTGGAATCCAAAAGTTGGATATGAAACTACTAATGGTACTATTATGTCACCGGCAACCATGGCAGAACATGAAGCAGATCATGCATTAGCAGGTGCCGTAGCTTCTAAATCTAAAGACATTCTAACCGGTACTCCTGATAAAAATTATGATAATAAAGAAGAAAAAAGAGTTGTTAATGGTTCTGAACAAGTAACCGCCAGGGCAAATGGGGAAATTCCAGCTGCTGGCATTACAAGAAAAGACCATAAAGGATTACCGGTAATAACAACGTCTCCTACCTCAAATAAGGTTAACAGAAGACAAACGTATAGATTTTTACAAAATTTGCATGATCAGGGAACCTTTTTTCCTGGTTTTGGAATAGAAGATACAAATAAATATAAAGATTAAAAATTATAATGAAAAGTACACTTTTTTATCTAGCAGTTGTTTTTTTATTAAACTGTTCCAATAAAAACGATTCAGAGTTTTTGGAAGTTTTTTATATCGGACCTAATGTTAGTACACCTATGAGTTATTCTTGTAGTATGCTTTCTAAAGGAATATTAAAAGAAGAAATAAACTATAAAAAAATAGTTGATAAAAATATGTATGAAAAACTAATTAGTTTATCTAATACATATAAGGAATCTAATGAATCTGACAGAATCAATGCAAGAATAAAAGTTTTGATTCATTATAAAAACAAAGTAGATACTTTATGTTTTGGAGAACATTTTGACACCTACAAAAATGGAGTAAAAGTTACCGATAATAAGGAGATATTGACATTTGTAAAAAAAATGATTGATTATGAAAATACAGTTCCCGCTATCGTCCGACAACATCCGGAACGTTATGGAGTAAAAAAGTAGATCACAATTTTCTTCTGGCTGCCTGAAAAATGATGTGTCTATAATGAGATTTTTATTTTTCAAAACTCAATTATATGATAATTATTACATCTTAAATAAAATTTACTTTAAAGGGATGGGTATTAATACTCATCCCTTTTTTAATATAAAAGTCTTTATTGGTTACAGCCGAAATAGTAAGATTTTAAATAAAATAATTATAAAGTAATCCATAACAATACTATCATTTTGTATTCAATTACTTAATATAATCTAAACATTACATAAGAAATAATGTACTAATATTGGTTGAAAAATTACAAATTGAATAAAAAATGTGCCTTCATATGATGATGCATATGAATAATAAAATTACGAGAGCATCACTATAATAAAAAAGGAGAAATAGTAAAAACTTTCGAAAACAAATATTTAATGGATAACTACTTTCAGAGAATCAGTATCATCAAAAAAAACAAAACCAAAAAGAGCATGAAAAATTTAATCAAATTCCTTTTGGTTATGTTTCCATTCACGTTGGTAGGGCAAACTCAAACAGGTAATTTCATAAAAAGCAGTACATATAAACTAGCTAGTTCATCTACTATTGCAAATCCAACCCCTGATCAGGTCAGTCAGAATATTACTTATTTTGACGGACTTGGAAGACCTATACAAAAAATTGCTAATGCGCAATCGCCATTAGAAAAAGATATTATTGTACCTATTGAATATGATGACTATGGACGCCAAAAGAAGGAATATCTGCCTTATATTTCCTCTCAAAACAATATGGACAGAATAGATAATAGTATTATTATACCAGCAATTGTCAGTCAATATCAAACATTTTTTAATGATGGAAATCCCTATTTTGAAAAAGATTTAGAGGTTTCACCATTGAACCGTGTTATAAAACAAGCAGCTCCGGGTGCTGATTGGAAAATAGGTTCAGGACATGAAATAAAAATGAATTATCAAACCAATGCAGCCAATGAAGTTAAATCGTTTACGGCAAATGCCAGTTGGAATGCCAGTCAGAAATTATATTTCATTTCATTGACAGATAATGGGTATTACTTAGCTAATGAGCTTTATAAAAGCATTGTTTATGATGAGAATACTGCGGCAGTACCATCTGAAAGTAATGGATCAACGATTGAATTCAAAAATAAGGAAGGACAGGTAGTTTTAAAAAGAGCCTATGGAGCGGTTGGAACAGGAACAGTTAATGAAAAACATGATACCTATTATGTCTATGATATCTACGGAAATCTTACTTATGTGATTCCACCAAAAGCTGTAGATTTAGTTGGCAGTACAACAGCACTTCAGGCCGATACTACATCAACAGCAGTGGTTAATTCTGGAAGCAATTTAGATTTAAAAGCTACTAACTCCATTACATTATTGCAGGGATTTTATGCGCAGTCAGGCAGCACTTTTTCTGCCGTTATAGACAATGGCAGTCAAAGCGTTTTAGATAATTTATGCTACCAATACAAATACGATTATCGCAATAGGCTCGTTGAAAAAAAGCTTCCTGGAAAACAATGGGAATATATTATATATGACAAACTAGACAGACCTGTTTTAACTCAGGATGCTAATTTGAAAGCCCAAAACAAATGGCTTTTTAATAAATATGATGCTTTTAACCGTCCTGTTTATACAGGTGAATATACTAAAACAAGTCAAAATACTCGCGTAGAGATACAAGGAATAGCAGATGGAAATACTGTCTTGTTTGAAAACAAACAAGACAGTAATACTATTAATAATACAATTATATATTATACTAACTCTGTGTTTCCTAATACAGATATAAACTTATTTACCATCAATTATTACGATGATTATAATTTTGATGTAAATGGGGGAGTTTCTGAAAATGTTGGTTCAACTATTCCAAACACAGTAACTAAGTCTTTGGAAACAGGAAGTAAAATACGTATTCTGGGAACCAATAATTGGACAACCAATGTCATTTATTATGATCAAAAAGGTCATCCGATATACAATTACTCTAAAAATGATTTTTTAGGTTTAACCCAAAAAGTAAAAACCGAACTCGATTTTGAGGGTAAACCAATAAAAATAACGACTAAACATATCAAAGGAACTACAGTAGATATTATAGATACTTTTACCTATGATAGTCAAAATCGTTTATTGACTCAATCCCAGAAAATAAATAACCAATCTGAAGAAATCATTGTTTCAAATAAGTATGACGAATTGGGGCAGCTTATTCAAAAAGGAGTGGGAGGAAAGCTATCCGTTACAAACCGTTTACAAACTGTAGATTATGCTTATAATATTCGTGGCTGGCTGAAAGGAATAAATGATGCCGATACAAATAATGGTATTATTACTATGGAATCCGGAGATTTATTTGGATTTAAAATTAATTACAACAAACCTTTTACAGGTACTCCATTATATAACGGAAATATCAGTGAAACTTTTTGGAAAACAACAAATCCAATAGATACCAGCTTAAGAAATTATAGTTATAGTTATGATGCTTTAAACAGGTTAATACAAGCTACAGATAATTCAGCCATAAATCCGAGAAGATATAATGAAGGGGCAAAGTATGATAAAAATGGTAATATTATCCGTCTTGTAAGATCAGGGAATACCAATTCTGCGGCTACTACATTTGGTAGTATGGATAATCTTTTTTATACTTATGATGCAGGAAACAAACTCATTAAGGTCGAAGAATCATTAGGCAGTACTGAAGGATTTAAAAATGGCAGTAGTACTGATCAGGAGTATACCTACGATGATAATGGTAATATGAAAACAGATGCCAACAAAGGCATTACAGCTATAGTATATAACCATTTGAATTTGCCTACAGATATAACCCTTGCAGGGGGAATTATTCATTATGGCTATGATGCTGCAGGAGTAAAACAACGTAAAGTGGCTGGTACGATAACTACTGATTATGCAGCAGGCTTTCAGTATGAAAAAATAGGAACAACGGAAACGTTGAAATTTTTTCCAACGACAGAAGGTTATGCCGAGAATAACAACGAAACTTTTTCGTATATTTATCAATACAAAGATCATTTAGGCAATGTACGTTTGAGTTATAAAGATGTGGGAACATCATCATTACAAATAGTGGAAGAAAGCAATTACTATCCATTTGGAATGAAACAAAAAGTAGCTGGTGAAATAATAAACCAAACGGCATATAAGTATAAGTATAACGGAAAAGAGTTTCAAGATGAGCAGGGACTTAACCTTTATGATTACGGGTGGAGAAATTATGACTCTGCATTAGGACGTTGGATGAATATTGATAATATGGCAGAAAAGTATGTTTCAATCTCCCCTTATCATTATGCTGGAAATAATCCTGTGCTTAATTTAGATGTTGACGGTAATGAATTTACAGAAAGTGCCTGGAAATGGGTTAATCGATTGATTGCAGATATAAATTCCAGACAAGAAAAAAACAACATTAGTATTGCTGATTTCCAATCGAGAATAGCAAAAGGTGGTAGTGATAGAGAAATAGCCAGATGGAACAGAAATATTAATTCACTTACAGCGAATAACACAGAGTTGGAGACAGCAAGAGGTGAAACGGCAACATTAGCAGCATCTAATCAAGTATACAACGTAATAGAAGATTCTAATGGTACAGAATCAGATGCAATAGGGAATAAATCAACAACGAATAGTACTAATTTTAATTTTGCAAATGGTAATATTGATATTTCTGTGTCAAGCGGAACTTCTGTAGGGTTATTTGCACATGAACTTAAACATGCTTTTCAGTTCGAGATGGGTAGTTATAGTATTGGTCCTGAGTTATCTGGAGTCCCTTACAAGAATTTATTTTACGATAAAAATGATGAAGTTGAAGCCTATCAGAGAGGTGCGCTTTTTGGAGATAGAAATAATTATAGCGCTAGAAATCTGCCAGATGAATATTCGGGAATTGCTACAGGTCCATATAATTTTAATAATGTACCACCAACTAGTAGCGCAATAAGTTCTCCAAATAAAAAACAGATTTTGCAAGGTCTTTCAAATAACATTAGACATGCCTTTAGAATCGATGGGCAAACTTATTATAAAAAAAGATAATGAAAAAAATACTTATATTTTTAGTTTTAGGTTTATGTATTTGTTGTAAATCAATAAAAACAACTACTTATTTTAGTACCTGTAGGCTTTATGGGAAATCAGAAGTTACTTTAAAGCTAAATTTAGATAAAAGCTTTATTTATAACTTTAGATATAATGATAAAGAAATAGTAGGAAAATGGAAAATGAAATCTGACACTTTAATTTTGACTTCTGATATATGGAGTGAATCTATAGATAGTTTAAGTCCAAAAATTAAAGCCTCTGATATATATGGAGTAGATAAATATTTAATTAAAGGTAATAAGCTTTTCATTATAAATAAGCTGGGACGAAGCGAAGATTGTTATTTAAAAAGTAAATGATGTTTAGTAATGAATAGTATTTCAAAATTAATCACATACGATTTTATATTTTTAATGTCTTGAAAAAAATATAATTGAAATTAATTTAAAGAAGGGTGAGCAATTATGCTCATCCTTTTTATTTCTAGAGTTATAATTACTACTTATCAAACAATAGTTGCATTTAAACACCTATTAACAAAAATATGCGATATGACTCTTCGGGCAAAAGTTATGCACTAACTAATTTATGCTTTACCACTTTACGAATTAGTTTTAAATTTTCCTTTATCGGAATATAAATTTCAAAAGTTGCGCCTTGATTTAATACGCCGCTTGCAGTGATAATTCCGTTATGATTGTCGATGATTTTCTTTACAATGGCAAGCCCGATTCCTGTACCGGAATATTCCTGAGAGTGATGAAGCCTTTGAAACATTACAAAAATAAGGTCATTATATTCAGCTTCAAACCCAATTCCGTTATCTTTAAAACTCAGGTTCCAGTAGTTTTTGTCCTTCATTTGCGGAGTCACACCACGCAGTTTCAAATCAGCATGTTTTATAATACTTGATTCTATCGTAATTCGCGGCTGTAAATCGTCTTTAGAGAATTTAAGCGCATTGCTGATTAGATTATATAGCAGCTGACGAAATTGAAATGTTACCATATTCCCGGGTACAAGTCCAATAATATCAATAACGGCGTCTTTTTGTTTAATGCTATCTACTAATTCTAACTTTACATCTTCGATAATAACACGCAAGTCATTCATTTCATATTTGCGTTCGGTAGTACTAACACGGGAAAAAGCCAGTAAATCCTCAATCAGTTGCCTCATTCTTGTAGCGGCAACTTGTATGCGTTCCATGTTGTTTTTTCCGGATTCACTCATTGTCGTGGTTTCATCCTGCCTGATTTTTGAAATAAAGATTTGAATTTTTCGCAAAGGCTCCTGCAAATCATGACTTGAAACAAAATTAAAAGCTAAAAGTTCTTTATTGACATTCAGCAATTCAACAGCTTTTTTTTCTTTTTCGTCATTTTGAAGTACAAGTTTATCATTAGCAATAAGCAATGCGGCAGTTTGTATTTTCAATTTTTCCAGAATTTCTATTTTCTCCAGAGTTTCCTCTGCATCACGAAGTCCACGAAGTACTTTTTGAGGTAAAGTGAGCAAATTATTTTTAGAGGCAAAATCAGTTACGCCATCTTTTAAAAGCTGCACGACATTTTCCTCCCCAATAGTTCCTGAAATAATTATAAACGGAATAGAAAGATTTTTGCTTTTAAGCAGATGAAATGCTGATACTGCATCAAATGTGGGTAGAGAATAGTCGGATAAAATAATATCAGGAGAAAAGGTGTCAAGCGCTTCTTCAAACATTTTTCTTGTTTCAACAATTTTATCCACAAAATTTATTTCTGATTTTCGCAGCTGTCGAAGCATTAAATCTGCATCAGTTCTGTTGTCCTCAAGAATCAATATTTTAATTTGTTTTTTCATTTTATTTGGCAAAATATAAGTGATACCGGGAAAACAACCCGGTAAAATCTATTTTATATAGAAGGCTGGCTCAGAATCATCCAGTACATGCCCATTTCTTTGATAGCATTGAAAAAGTTATTGCTGTCTACCGGTTTTACAATGTAACTGTTGGCACCCAGATCATAACATTTGGCAATATCCGGATCTTCCTGCGAAGAGGTAAGTATTACGGTTGGAATCGCTTTTAAATTAGGATCACCCTTAATTTTTTCCAAAACCTGCATACCTGAAACCTTTGGCATTTTAAGATCCAGTAAAAAAAGTTTAGGATGTGCATTCGGATTTCTATCAGCGTATATTCCGCGGCAATAGATAAAATCAAGTGCTTCGGCACCATCTTTTACATGCAGTAGTTTGTTGGTAAAACCACTCTTCGTTAATGCGCGGATCGTTAACATTGCGTCATCGAGACTGTCCTCGGCAAATAAAATTTCTATGTCGTCGTAATTCATATTGTTGTATAATTAGTTGTTAATATTGGGAAGGCTAAAGTAAAAACTGGCACCAAAATCTAATTTAGATTCTGCCCAGACGGTACCATGATGGCGATTTATTATTTTTTGAACAATAGCCAGACCAATGCCTGTACCATCGAATTCTTCTTGTGAATGCAGACGCTGAAATACGCCAAAAAGCTTATCATAGTATTCCATGTCAAAGCCTGCGCCGTTGTCTTTAACGCAATATATGATCTTATCGTTCTCTGTTGTCGAAGTAATTGTGATATGGATTTCGTCTTTGTATTGCGAATATTTAATAGCGTTTGAGATTAAATTAATCCACACTTGTTTAATAAGTGAAGCATCTCCTATAGCGGTGTCGAGTATTCCAATATCAAATACGGGAATCTTCTGATTTTTTTCAACAACCAGCTCAGTGATTACGTTATCTACTAAATTAGCCATATTGATAGGTCCTGTGTTTACCTGTTTTCGTCCCAGTTTGCTAAAGGCCAGTAAATCATCAATCAGATGTCCCATTTTTTTGGAATTGTGTATGATAGCATCCAAAACTCTTTTTCCATCCTCATCAATAAATTCTGCATGATCTTCCATTAAAATTTGGGTATAACCATTGATGGCTCGTATTGGTGCCCTTAAATCATGAGAAACCGAATAAGAAAAGGCTTCAAGTTCTTCCTGCGCTTTTTTAAGTTCGCTATTAGCCAGGAAAAGTTCTTTTCCTCTTTTTTCCTGATACGCAAGTTCCCTGTTTGTTACAATAAGTTCAGCAGCAGTTTTTTCTTTCTCTGCTTTTCTTTTCTCTTTTTGGATATTTTCAAGGGCTAATTTCTTATTGGCAATGATAAGTTCTGCAGCGCGTTTCTCTTTTTCCTTGCTTTCAATGGCAAGTTCTTTGTTGGCAATAATAAGCTCTGCGGCACGTTTTTCCTTTTCTTTATTTTGAAAAGCAAGTTCATTATTGGCAATAACCAATTCTGATGCACGTTTTTCTTTTTCGATGTTTTGGTAAACAAGCTCCTTATTTGCAATGATCAGTTCATTGGCACGTTTTTCTTTTTCCTTATTCTGAAAAGCAAGTTCATTATTTGCAATAATAAGTTCAGAAGCACGATTTTCCTTTTCGGTATTTTGGTAAACAAGTTCCTTATTGGCGATAATTAGTTCATCGGCACGTCTTTCTTTTTCCTTATTTTGAAAAGCCAGTTCTTTATTGGCAATAATCAGTTCAGAAGCACGTTTTTCCTTTTCTTTATTTTGATAAATAAGTTCTTTATTGGCGATGAAAAGTTCATCGGCA